>JAGKTT010000044.1 GCA_021153285.1 Bacteroidia bacterium | reverse complement strand
CTCAACCGCAGCCTTGATCTGAAGCTTGTTGGCCTCGCGGTCAACAATAAATCCGTAACGGTTCAACTTTTCGCCCTGAACCGTCAACTTCTCAGTTACTATTGGCTTAATTATAATTCCCATCTCTCAATCGGTTTATCGTCTGATTCTTGATGCAAGGATATCCTGAACGCCGTCAACAAGTACGAGTGAATATGCATTCATAATCGCGTAAGTGTTGATCTCGTCAACAGTGATAACCTTAACCTCAGGAAGGTTACGAGACGAAAGGTAAATATTTGTCGAATTCTCTGGAAGTACGAAGAGTACCTTTCTGCTTCCAGCCTTGATGTTGTTAAGGATCTGGAGGAACTCCTTGGTCTTAGGTGCTTCCATTACGAATGGCTCAACCATTGTGATTGCGTTCTCCTGAGCCTTGTAAGAAAGAGCTGAGAATCTTGCAAGCTGCTTGAGCTTCTTGTTAAGTTTCTTGCGATAGCAACGTGGCTGTGGGCCGAATACGCGTCCACCACCTACATAGATACCAGCCTTGAGTGAACCGTGACGTGCGCCACCTGAACCCTTCTGGCGGATAAGCTTCTTAGTGCTGTATGCAACCTCGCTGCGGTCCTTAGACTTAGCTGTTCCCTGACGCTGGTTAGCAAGATACTGCTTAACGTCGAGGTAGATAGCGTGGTCGTTCGGTGTGATACCGAAAATCTCCTCATTAAGAGTCACTGTCTTAGCAACAGTACCGTCGATTTTGTAAACTGACAACTCCATCATAACTTAGTCCTCCACGATTACATATGAACCCTTAGCTCCTGGTACAGAGCCCTTTACTACGATAAGGTTGTTCTCAGGCATAACCTTGATAACCTCGAGGTTGATCACAGTTACACGCTGGTTACCCATATGACCTGCCATACGCATTCCCTTGAATACGCGTGAAGGCCAAGAACAAGCACCGAGTGAACCAGGGTGACGGAGACGGTTGTGCTGACCGTGAGTCTGGCCACCTACACCGGCAAAGCCGTGACGCTTAACTACGCCCTGGAAACCCTTACCCTTTGATGTTCCGACAACATCCACGAACTTAACATCAGAGAAGATGTCAGCTACTGAGAGAGTGTCGCCGAGCTTAAGCTCCTGTGCGAAGTCTGCCTTGAACTCGACAAGCTTGCGCTTAGGAGTGGTTCCTGCCTTTTCGAAGTGGCCCTTGAGAGCCTTGCTGGCGTGCTTTTCTGAAATTTCGTCATAGGCAAGCTGTACAGCGGCATAACCATCTTTCTCTACTGTACGAATCTGCGTAACAACACACGGACCAGCCTCAATAACAGTGCACGGTATGTTTCTACCGTCGGCACCAAAAACGGAAGTCATTCCGATTTTCTTTCCAATTAATCCAGGCATTGGTTTGTTTAATTAATTGATTATAAATACTTTATCGTCCGCAACACATTTTTGCGGGCTGCAAATATACGAATAATATTTTCATTTTCAACATTTTATGTGAAAATTTTGTTAATAACTTTTTTCGGAAGCATAAAATGACGTCTGCACGCCCTCGGTGTTGTATGTACGTATGACATAACCGTTTACATCAGCTTCGAACTCCAGACGGTCGGTATCGTCATTGGCCAGAATCGGAAAGGCATTGCCGCATTCGCCGGGCTTGACATAGATATGTCTGTGATGATGTCCGCTCAGCATAATGTCCACTCCGGCCAGATTCAGTACGGGAAGAAAATTTTCGCTTACCCATTTCTGGCCGTACCAGCTGTCTGAACGACCGATTGCAGGTATATGCATCACCGCCACCTTGACCGGTGCTTCAGAAAACAGAGGGTCAGCCACTGCCATCTTCAGCCATTCGAGTTCCTCCTGGCGATAGCTGTCGAAGTCTGCCATACCTGAATATTCCGCATTGCCATCTGGCTTATCCTCACCTGCATCGAGGACAAGGATGGCTACCGGCCCCTGACGGAGAAGATGATAAGGCTCTCCTGTAGGAGTCGGAGCGTATTGTTTCATAGCAGCGGCATCCCTGCCGCGGGTCTCGTGATTGCCTCTGACCCAGACGGAAGGGACATCGGCGACAAGTTCAGGCACAGTTCCGAACACACTTGAAAGAGCAGTTTCAATATCTGTTATGTATGAGACCATATCGCCGTTCATTATCAAAAGGTCCAGACTATCAACTCCTTGAGTCAAGGAGCGATAACGATCCGCGTTGCTGTGGACGTCATTCAGCATCACAAAACGGCACTCTCCGGCATTCCTGTCAAGAGTCTTGAACACACCGTCTCCTTTAAACTTCAGCCTGCGTGCAGGACCGAAATCGACACCGTAAGGATCACTGTCATCCTTGACAAGCCTTCCATAGATGCGGTACCTGTAGGTCCGGCCGGGGGCGAGTCCTGTGATTCTTACAGAATGCGACGTTCCGGATACCCGCCTTCCCGACACCGTGTGATAGTATCTGGGACGGGCACAAGCCTCGAAAACAGTACCGTCGTCGGGTGCCACTTCCACCCAGGCAAACACATTCTCCTGAGATGTCCACAGCAGCGTAACTTCGGTATCCCCGGGATTCTGGATCCAGGGACCGCACTTGATGTCCGGTCTGACAGCAGCGAAAACATTGGAAAGTCCTAAGAGCAGGGCGGCTAAAAGAGTTGAAATCCTTTTCATAAACAATCAGTTAAAGTATGCAAATATAAGATATTTTGAGTTATGGGAACGATATACGCAAATTATGAGTATCTTTGCGCGGATATATATAAAGGTATATGATACTGGCGATTTTCGGATTTCTCCAGCTTTCGCTGGCCGACATATTGGACATTCTGCTCCTTGCACTTCTGATCTACATCGTATTCCGCTGGATCAGAGGAACTTCTGCAATGAGTATCTTCGTAGCCATCATTTCTCTGTATGTCATCAGGGTCATTGTCTCCGCATTCAATATGAGACTGATGACCAACATTATGGAGACGGTTCTGGATGTGGGAGTCATAGCTGTGATCGTGATATTCCAGCCGGAGATAAGGAAATTCCTGATGAGGCTGGGAAGCAAGTATATGAACAGCAGGCAGGGCAAGGCCATTCTGGACAGGATTCTCGGCAAGAACCGCAGAAGTGCCAATACAGGCAATGCGGAAGCGGTCAACGATCTTGCTCAGGCCTGCAGACGAATGTCTGAAGAGAAGACCGGAGCTCTGATAGTGATCGGGCACAAGGCCTCACTCGAAGAGATAATAAGCACCGGAGACCGCATCGATGCCGCCATCCACCGTCGTCTGATAATGAATCTCTTTTTCAAGAATTCCCCGCTGCACGACGGAGCACTGGTCATCACAGGCGGCCGCATTACTGCAGCAAGATGCACATTGCCTATTACCGAAAGGACCAATATACCTGCCAATTTCGGAATGAGGCACAAGGCTGCGATCGGCATCACGGAGGAGACGGATGCTGATGCAATCGTAGTATCGGAAGAAACCGGAAACATATCATTCGTAAAGGGTGGAACGGTTACACCTATCCACAACATCAATGAATTGAAGCTTCTTCTCAGCACTGCTCTGGGAGAAGAATAGTCGCCTGGGCCCGTGAGGGTCAAGGCCGGATAAAGGAGAGAAAGAATTGGAAGAGAAAAAGAGAACAATCGACACAAGACTCGAACAGAAGATCGGATTTGACAGGATAAGAAGAATCATATCCGACAGATGCTCAACGGCATACGCTGCGGAAAGGACTGCGACAGAGACCTTTTCGACCAATCCGTCACACATACGCAAAAGACTGCTTCTGACCGACGAGATGCGCCTCATAATGATGTTTGAGGACAGTTTCCCGTCAGGCGGGTTCATTGACTGCATCGATTTCCTGAAACCGCTGGAAAGGACTTCGGCTGCAATTGACCTTCTGTCCCTGCGCAAGCTCAGGACAATGCTTGAGACGCTCAGGAAGGTCACCGCGTTCTTCGACGGAATAAAGGACGGAGTGTATCCCAACCTTAAAAGGATGAGTTCCCGCATCCTCAGTTTCCCGGAAGTACAGAGGAGGATCGATCTCATACTTGACCGATATGGCGACGTGAAGGACACTGCGTCAGATGTCCTGTACGAGATCCGAAGGACATTGAAAGAAAAGGAAGGTGCCATTTCCAGACGAATGGCGGCCATCCTGAAAAGGGCTCAGGAGGAAGGAATCGTCGACAGCGACGCAGGCGTATCCATCCGCGACGGCAAGATGCTCATCCCTGTAAGCGCTGCCAACAAGAAGAAGATCCCCGGATTCATATATGATGAGTCAGCTACAGGAAAGACTGCATTCATCGAGCCGGCCGAAGTGGTCGAGCTCGACAATCAGATAAAGGAACTTAAATTCTCGGAACAAAGGGAAATCGTACGCATTCTTCTGGAATTCACGGACTTCCTCCGACCATATATCTCAGACCTTCTTACTGCGGCAAAATATCTGGGAGAGATTGACTTCATTATGGCGAAGGCCCAGATTGCCCTGGACTTCATCGCAGGAATGCCGATCATCTCAGAAGACGGGCAGATGAACCTGCGCAAGGCCAGACATCCGCTTCTGGAAAGAGCTCTGCGCAAGGAAAAGAAGGAAATCGTCCCTCTTACGGCCTCATTGACAAAGGAAAAGCACATCCTTCTGATATCCGGTCCGAATGCAGGAGGAAAGTCTGTGTGTCTCAAGACCGTAGGTCTGCTCCAATATATGTTCCAGTGGGGAATGCTGATTCCAACATCTGAAACATCCGAAATGCTGGTATTCGACAGGATAATGGTGGATATCGGAGATGACCAGTCAATCGATAACGACCTCAGTACATACAGCTCGTTCCTGGGCAATATGAAGGATATGCTCTCGAGCGCAGATGACAAGACCCTTGTCCTGATCGACGAGTTCGGTTCTGGAACGGAGCCGGCTGCCGGAGGAGCTATCGCCGAAGCCATCCTCAGCGAACTGGACAAGAGAGGAACATATGGAGTCATAACTACCCATTATACGAACCTGAAGCTATATGCTTCTCCTGAAACAGGTGTTCTGAACGGAGCAATGATGTTCGACGTAAAGAACATTGCGCCTCTTTTCAAACTGGAAATGGGACTGCCGGGCAATTCGTTCGCTTTCGAACTTGCCCGTAAGATGGGGCTGCCGGAAAACATCATCAAGGATGCCGAATCGCGCGCCGGAGAAGAGTTCGTAGGAATCGAGAGGAACCTCCGCAAGATCGCACGCAACAGAAAGGCTCTGGATGAGAAGCTCGAGCGCATCAAGCACACCGACAGGACTCTGGAAAACATCACTGAGAAATATCAGAAGGAACTCCAGCAGATAAAGCAGATGAAAAAGGAGATCCTCGACCAGGCGAAGAAAGAAGCCGAAGATATCATCAAGGGAGCCAACAGGCAGGTGGAAAACACCATCAAGACCATCAAGGAGTCCCAGGCCGCAAAAGAGGAGACCCAGGAGGCAAGAAGAGGACTCCAGGACTTTATGGCAATTCTTGCCGCAAAGAAGGAACAGGAGCAGAAGGAGAAGGAAGATTATATCGAGCGCAAGATAAAGCAGATCGATGCCCGAAAGGAAAGACAGAAGCAGAGAAAGGCCAAGAAAGCCGATGACAAGGCGGCACAGGAGCTTCTCGAACAGCAGGCTGAAAAAGAAAGGATCGAGGCATTCAGATCCGCTCCACTGAAAGCTGGGGAAAAGGTAAGGGTGAAGGAAAATGGAATGGTAGGAGAAGTCGCCAAGGTTTCGGCAAAGGCCGTGGTCGTGGTTATCGGCAATATCAGCAGCAAGATGCCGCTGGACAAGGTGGAGAGAATCACCTCCAATGAATTCAAGAGTGCTGTAAAAGAGACTGCCAGACCTGTTTCGACCATAAGATACGATTCGTCGATCAGCGAGAGGAAGCTCAATTTCAGTACTGAGATGGATGTAAGGGGCGAGAGATTGAACGATGCTGTGGAGAAGGTAACCAGATATGTCGACGATGCCGTTATGCTTGGAGTTCCGTCAGTAAGGATCATCCACGGAAAAGGAACCGGAGTCCTTCGCGACGAACTTCAGAAACTTATCCGCACCATACCTGGAGTGGCAAGCGTCAAAGACGAGCACATCCAGTTCGGCGGAACAGGAGTCACTATTGTAACATTTGACTGATATGAGAAATATATTGATCTATATTGCTGCTGCCGTCATTTTATTGTCCGGATGTAAAGGCAGCGAAGATAGGAAGAAGGCCGATATGGGACCGGAAGCTGTCGTGGAAGCATTCACTAGGCATATTGCGGCCGGAGAATTCGAACTTGCCCTCGGACTTTGCGATACCAGCTCGATGCAGACTTACATTGACCGGTACATCAATGCCTGGGAAAGTCTTCAGAAGAAGGACAGCAGCGCCCTTGCGATAGCATCATCTCTTCTTGAGGGAGCGGAATTCAAGGTGGAAAAGACCGTGAAGACCGATGGTGGAAGGGATGTATATTACAGCATCGAGGCCGGCGGTCAGTCAAAGAAAAAGATAGCGTCACTTGAAAAGGAGGAGGGAGAATGGAGAGTAAGGATGATCACCGACGCGATCTAGGACGGATTGGGGAAGAAATCGCCTGTGATCTTCTGAGAAAGATGGGACACAGGATACTGGAAAGAAACTATAGGAACGGACATCTTGAAATAGACATAATTTCAATAGATGCCGACGGAATACATTTTGTAGAGGTAAAGACCCGCAGGGACAGCATACAGGCTCCTCCGCAATACAATGTGGACAGAGCCAAGCAAAGCCGTATCACAAAGGCGGCACTCGGGTTCCTCCACAGCGGCAAAGGACTTCCGCTGAGCAGCTATGAATGTCATTTCGATGTCGTGGCTGTAACTTTTTCGGGCGGCTCATACAGCACCGAATGGTTTCCGCAGGCCTATATACCTATATATGTATAAAAGACACTGAAACAATGAATAGAAACAACCGCTACTGCGTCATTATGGCCGGAGGCGCAGGCACAAGATTCTGGCCGATCAGCAAGACCGCTAAGCCTAAGCAGTTTCTCGATGTGGCTCAGACAGGCAAGACCTTCATCAGACAGGCATTTGAAAGATGCCTGAGAATCGTACCACAGGAAAACATCCTGGTCGTTTCAGCGGAGAAATATCAGGATCTGGTCAAAGAGCAGCTTCCTGAGCTAAGCACAGAGAATCTCCTTCTGGAACCATACAGCAGAAACACAGCTCCTGCTGTGGCATATTCCACATACTCATTGCTTAAAAGAGATCCGGAAGCTCTCGCTGCGATCATTCCATCTGACCACATCATCGACAATGACGAACTTTTCTCGCAGACCATAAGTACAGCCTTTGATTATATAGAAAAGAATGATGTACTTATGACTCTCGGAATCATTCCTTCGAGACCTGACACGAATTACGGATATGTGCAGGCATACGGAGGAAGAGAAGCTTATAAGGCCAATGAGCCTCTGCAGATCAAGACATTCACGGAAAAGCCGGACAAGACTCTCGCCGAGATCTTCATCAGCACAGGAGAATTCCTCTGGAATGCCGGAATATTCCTCTGGAGGGCCCAGACCATCAGGCAGGAGATGGAAAGACACACACCGGGAATAACCACATTATTCAACGGATGGGAAGGCGCGATCGGTTCGAAAATAGAAAGGGAGTTCATCCAGAGAGCATACACAGGCTGTCCGAACATATCCCTCGGATACGGAGTGATGGAAAAAACCGACAGAGCCTGGATATATCCGGCAAAATTCGGATGGCAGGATATCGGAACCTGGGAATCTCTATACAATTACATACCTAAGGATGAGAAGCAGAATGCCATCAATGCAGACAAGACCCTTCTTGAGAATGCTGAGGGCAATCTGATAGTATCTCAGGAAAAGAAAAAGCTTATCGCAGTCAAAGGTCTTGAAGACTATATGATCATCGACACCGAGGATGCATTGGTCATCTGTCCGAAAGACGACAAGAAGTTCAAGGACTTCATCTCCGGTATCGCTATGCCGGAATTCGAGAAATACCGCTAAATTTTAAAAATATGGAAAAAAGAATACAGGCCGATATGGTGTCGGCAATGAAGGCAAAGGAGACTGTAAAACTTGCATCACTCAGAGCTATCAAGGCAGCCATAATGCTGGCAAAGACAGCTGAGGGAGCTACAGGTGAGATCGACGATGCAGGCATCGTGAAAATAATCCAGAAACTCGTGAAGCAGCGCAAGGAAAGCGCACAGCAGTATAACGATGCCGGACGTCCTGAGCTCGCAGAGAACGAGCTCGCAGAAGCAGCCGCGATGGAGGTCTATCTCCCTAAGCAGCTTACTGAAGCAGAAGTGGAGGAACAGCTCAAGGCTATAATAGCAGAAGTCGGTGCAAGCAAGCCTTCCGATATGGGAAAGGTAATGGGCGTAGCCACCAAGCGCCTTGCAGGACTCGCAGAAGGCCGCCTCATCTCGACACTTGTAAAGAAGCTTCTTTAATCATCTTCGTAGAAATTGAGTTTTATAAAAAGTTATGGCAAAAAGATCAACTATAATCAGAAACTGGCCTAAGTACCTGCTCCAGTGGGGCGTGCTTGCGGCATTGGTCGTATTCATCACAGGCGTGGTACCTTCGGAAACTGCCGTGGATCCGGAGGCTTATTGTCCTATGGGAGGCCTTCAGGCATTGGCGACATACCTTGCCAACAACAGCCTTCCGTGCAGTATGTCGTCGCTTCAGGTGATGATGGGTATTGCACTCGTGGCAGCAGTAGTGCTTTTCAGCAAGCTTTTCTGCGCATACATCTGTCCTCTGGGCACTGTACAGGACCTGATCGCAAAGGCACGCAATGCAATGCACATCAAGAGCATAAAGGTACGCAACGGCTCTGCCATCGACAAGATTTTGCGTATCGTAAAATACGCCCTCGTATTCTGGATCTTCTATATGACTGTAAATGCGAGCGAGCTTTTCTGCAAGAACCTCGATCCTTATTACGCAGTCGCTACAGGATTCAAGGGAGAGATAACACTCTGGATGTCAATCGTATCCATCAGTGTGGTAGTACTTGGAAGCTTCCTGATCGATATGTTCTGGTGCCGCTATCTCTGTCCGCTGGGAGCGATTTCCAACACTCTCAAATTCTGGATATGGATCGGTGTGCTTTTCGGAGCTTACTATGTGGCTGATGTGCTCGGAGCAGATATTCCTTGGGCAGTGCTTCTGGGAGGATTCTGCCTCGCGGGTTATCTTCTGGAGGTGCTCCACTCTAAACCAAAGTTCCAGATCCTCCACGTGACAAAAGATGACAATGCCTGCAACAACTGCGGACTCTGCACAAAAAAATGTCCTTACCACATCGATGTGAAGGCCGTTCACAGTGGAAAGGTATGCCACGTGGATTGCACCCTTTGTGGAGAGTGTGTCGCTGCTTGCTCGACAAATGCACTGAACATCGGAGTATGCAAGCACAGAAGAAGCAAGATCTGGAAGATTGTTCCTGCCGTGCTTACCGTGGGTCTCATCGCATTCGGAATGTGGGCCGGAGGCAAGTTCGAGCTTCCTACCATCGATATGAAATGGGGAATGGAGAAGGTGAACGAGGACGGCACGGTGACTAAGCTTGTGGACGCCGACGCTCTTCAGACAATTTCCATCGAAGGTCTCCGCTCGGTGAAATGCTACGGAAGTTCAATGGCATTCAAGGCAAAGCTTGAGAAGATTCCTGGAGTGTATGGAGTAAAGACATTTGTGAAGAGACACTCTGCTGATATTCTGTTCGAGCCTTCGAAGACTGATGCAGACAAGATTCAGGAGGCGATATATGTTCCGTCGAAGTTCAGGGTCCAGACTCCTGACCACACTGCCATCGATACCCTTAAGATAGTGACTATCAGGACTGAAGGAATGTACGACAAGATGGATATCAACTATCTGGGAATGCAGATGCGTCTGACCGGAAAGAAAATCTACGGACTCGAGACAGAGTTTGCCTGCCCTCTGATCGTACGCGTGTATATGGATCCGGCAGAGGAACTTGACGAAGACTGGTTCGAGGAAATCGTGGAGAAGGAGACTCTGGAAATGCCTGTTCACGGAGGCGGAGTGAATGAAATCGAGCTGAACTACAAATTCGAGGATTACGAAGGAGAGACCGGTCGCATCAGTACAGAACAGTTCATCAGAAATATGTTCTCACCTTTCAAGGTGCAGTGGAAGAGCCGCATCGAGGCTGCCGAAGGAAAGCAGCAGTATGTATATGAAATCGTTGATAAGAATTATGAGAAGCCTATCATCCTGCGCAATATGCCTTTCCTGAGCAATCATCTTTCAAGACACGAGGGTGTGATAGGAGTATATCTCGATCTGAACAAGGATCTTCAGCCGTCTATCCAGATACATTATGCAGAGCCTATGACAGAAGCTAAGCTTTGGGAGCTGATGACAATGCAGACCTGGACCATCACTTATAAGGCAGATGATGTGCGAGAGGAACCGGCAAAGCTTAGTTTCAAGGCTCCGGGAGCTTCATATGAATACAATGAATAAATTGTCATTCTGAGTGAATATTTAACTGTCATTCTGAGCGAAGCGTGAGAATCTATATAAAGACTCCCTCTTATAGATTCTCACGTCGCTATCGCTCCTCAGAATGACAGAAGATCACTCCTCAGAATGACAGAAGACGATAAGAATGACTGAAGACGATAAAGATGACTGAAGATCACTCCTCAGAATGACAGAAGACGATAAGGATGACTGGAAGAAACCATTAAACAACAGGTGATGAAGAAATTATTGATATTGACGTTAACGATATTGGCAGGAATAAGTGCGAAGGCGGATGAGGGAATGTGGATGATCCACGCGATCGATTCGGCACTGGAAAAGAAGATGCAGGAAAGGGGTCTGGAACTGTCGGCCGGTGAAATATACAATGCCGATGCCCCGGGAGCGACCATTGCCGATGCCGTGGTATCCCTTGAATTCGGCTGCACCGGAAGCATCATTTCCGACAATGGTCTGATGATCACGAACCATCACTGCGCATACGGTGATGTCCACAAGCTCAGCACTCCGGAGCACAACTACCTCGAGGATGGTTTCTGGGCAATGTATTCGAACGAGGAAGTCAACATCAAGGGCAAGAGCGTCCTTTTCCTCAAAAGGGTTCTGGATGTAACCGAAGAAGTGGAAAAGATGAGGGCGGAGCTCAACACCCAGGCCAGGCCGATGGGTATGAGGAAGCTCAGCTATCTGCTCGAAACCAAGTACAAGGAAAAGACCGGACTGGAAGCATACCTGAGTTCAATGTGGGATGGATCCAAGTACTATATGGCTCTGTATGAGGTATATAAGGACGTCCGCCTGGTCGCTGCTCCTCCTGTATCATCTGCTGCATTCGGCGGAGATATTGACAATTGGGAATGGCCTCAGCACAAGTGCGATTTCGCGATGTACCGTATCTACACCGCACCGGACGGATCTCCTGCGGAATACTCTTCACAGAATATCCCGCTCAAGCCGAAGGCGAAATTGAACATTTCCCTCGAAGGATACAAGGCAGGAGATTATACAATGGTGATCGGATTCCCGGGCAGCACAAACCGCTACAGCAATTCATACGAGGTCAATTTCAACCAGACCGTAAGACAGCCGATCTGCAACTCCCTGCGTGGCGACCAGATGGCCATCATCAAGAAATGGATGGATACAGACCCTGAAATCCGTCTGAAATACTCTGACTATTATTTCAATCTCAGCAATGTGCAGGAGCTGTACAGCGGTGAGGTAGAGTGCATAGACAGATTCGATGTAATCGCAAAGAAGGCGGCATTGGAAAAGGAGGTCCAGGAGTGGATCGAAGCATCCCCTGAACGAAAGGAGCGTTGGGGCAATCTACTTAACGACCTGAAAACCAAATATCTGGCTGTGGTGGTTCCGGAAACCAATATTAACTACTACCGCGAGACTTTGGTACGCGGAACCCGCATTTCAAGGGCCTGCACAAAGCTCAATTCCTTCCGTACTGCCGTTATGACGAGTCAGGGAATCACACCTAAGAAGATCATTGAGCTGGTCAATGGACCGGATCCGGCCGAGACTGAGTTCTGCAATACATTCCTTTTCCGAGGAAAGGATTACAAGAAGCAGATCGATGCTATCCTTAAGGAATACGAAGGAATTGATCTGCGAGTGGAGAAGGATCTTTTCAAATATGCAGTGGAGCAGTTCTACACAAATGTAGACCGTGATCTGCTGGGAGAATATCAGATGAGTCTCTATAACGCGAATTCATATTATCTGACTGGAATTGATGGAGGTTATAGAGTGGATTACGCGAAAATAGCTGATCATATCTGGAATAACAGTTTCTTTACAGACATTGACCGCAGAGATAAGTTCATTTCTGAGGAGCACACTATAGCAGACTATCTTGGAGACCCGCTGTTCCGTTTCCTTCAGGAAATTAGGATCACAAGTTTCAATGAAGCTACAGCTGCTGCTGAGGGAGAGCCAACCCGATCTGCCCTGAACAAGGAATTCACACACGCCCTTTATCAGATGCGTCTGGACAAAGGCATAGTGCAATATCCTGATGCAAACTCCACAATGCGCATCACTTACGGTACAGTCGGCGGATACGAGCCACGTGACGGAGTAATATGCGACTGGAAGACCACACCAGCAGGAATCCTTGAGAAATACATACCGGGAGACTTTGACTTCACCCTCAACGAACGCCAGAGCCAGCTCTACCGCAAAGGTGACTGGGGAAGATGGGGATTCGGAGACAATGGCTCTCAGATGTATGTCAATTTCCTTACGGACAATGATATCACAGGCGGCAACTCAGGAAGTCCCGTGCTGAACTCCCGAGGCGAGCTCATCGGCCTGGCCTTCGACGGAAACAAAGAGTCGCTTGCCAGCGATGTTTACTGCACAGAAGGCTACAATAAATGCGTCTGCGTAGACATCCGTTTCATCCTCTGGACACTCGACCAATACGCAGGAATGGGCAGGATAATCGAGGAAATAGGGCTGTAAACGTCTTGGTAGTACCTCGCAAAAACCTCTACAATTCCTCTCAAAGCAGTTTTCAAGAAGACAAGACAAGGCGTATCTATCTCATTAATTAGCAGATAGATACGCCTTATTTTCATATAGGGTACATTTAACTCCGCATTCGTAATCACCACCTCTGCAAAAGAAAAATCGGCAGCAAATACTAACTTTGGGGATAAATATCCGCATAATTAATATGAAAACTTCCCTTCAGTGCTGGCTGACCCTACACTCGGATTCAACGCAGGTCTTTCTGCTAAGAAGGGTGTCAAGTTCGAGCTCGTAGATGCAAGCGGAAAGGTTGTAGACAAGTTTGTACGCGGAACTGATGCTGATCCATTCGAAGAGGAGCCGCTTTCAGAAAACAAGGAAGCTTCTTACTCACGGTTACAACAAATAATAACAATATAAATATCAAACAATTATGGCAGAATTGAAAATCGGAGAAATTTCGAAGCCACGCTTCGAGTTCTGCTCTTTCGGACAGTGCTTCTGCGAGGCGCACAAGAGAATGGTACACCTTTCAGTACCAGTTCCTGAGAAGGTATGGGAGCGTCACAGCGACGAGATCTACATCATCTCTAACAAGAACGACATCAACGGTGCTAAGATCGTTACAATCAACTCTGAGTCGACTGAAATCGAGGATATCAACTACCTCCAGGCTATCAAGCGCGTTATCGGAATGTCTGACAAACCACTTGCAAACGAATAATATTATGGCACAGGAAGTAGAAAGAAAATTCTTGGTTGCAGGCGACTTCAAGCCGTTTGCAAAGAAGGCTACCCGTATCACTCAGGGTTATCTCAGCTCAGTTCCTGAGCGCACCGTACGTGTACGCATCAAGGGCGAGAAGGGATTCATCACCATCAAGGGAATCGGCTCAGCAAGCGGTGCAAGCCGTTATGAGTGGGAAAAGGAAATCCCTGTAGCAGAGGTAGAGGAACTTCTCAAGATCTGTGAGCCAGGCGTGATCGACAAGACACGTTACCTCGTGGAGGTTGGCGAGCACACTTATGAAGTAGACGAATTCTACGGTGACAACGAAGGCCTTTCAGTGGCTGAAGTGGAGCTTTCATCAGAGGACGAGGCTTTCGCAAAGCCGGAGTGGCTCGGTGAGGAGGTTACCGGAGATGTGAAGTACTACAACTCTATGCTTATGAAGAACCCATATAAGAACTGGGAGAAATAGAACACTGAACTGGACCAGGAGCAGGTATTCGACCCGCTGGATATGAACAATTACAAGGTGGAAAAGCTTCCGAAAATGAAGAAATCCGGCTTCGAGAAGTGGATGGCCCGTCTGGGCGGACCTATTGCCGCCATTATATTCATCGGAAAGAACCGTGTAGGTGAGATCAAGGAAGGCTTTGACTTCATTTCCGAGACCAAGACTCCGGAAGAAGTCCTGAAAATGCGTGAACAGGCATCTTCAGTCGAGGACGAATCAAGGATATTTGAAGAAAAGATACTCCTCTACCGCAAGCACGTCAATATAGTATTCCAGCTTCAGCACGACAGCGACATAGAGAAGCTTTAATCTGCGACCACAAGTTCGATCTCACATCCCCAGAAGACTGACGGCATACATTCTTCTTCAGTGCCGTCATTTCTGACCAG
>JAGKTT010000097.1 GCA_021153285.1 Bacteroidia bacterium | reverse complement strand
ATTGTTCTTGGTGCTCTGACCGCGTACAGGGAGACCGATACGATGACGGATTCCTCTGTAGCAACCGATATCCATAAGACGTTTGATGTTCATCTGGATTGCTGAACGGAGCTCACCCTCGATCTTGTACTCGTTAGCGATAACGCTACGGATACCTGCGATCTGCTCGTCGTTCCACTCTCCAACCTTTGTATCGAAATCAATACCGAGCTGAGAAAGGATCTTTCTCGAAGTGCTGCGGCCGATACCGAAGATATAGGTAAGACCTATCTCTCCTCTTTTGTTGTTAGGTAAATCAACACCGGCTATTCTTGCCATAATTATCTTAACTTAATTTGTTATACAACTAAAAATTATCCCTGGCGCATTTTGAACTTAGGATTCTTCTTGCAGATGATGTAGAGACGACCCTTGCGTCTTACGATCTTGCAGTCCTCGCTGCGCTTCTTGATGGATGCTTTTACTTTCATTTCTTTATCTTTTTATTTGTATCTGAAAGAAATTCTTCCTTTTGTTAAATCATAAGGTGACATCTCCACCTTAACTCTGTCTCCGGGCAAAATCTTGATGTAATTCATCCTCATCTTGCCAGAGATGTGGGCAATGATGACGTGTCCGTTCTCTAGTTCTACTTTGAACATTGCGTTAGGAAGGGTTTCTACGATTACGCCTTCCTGCTCGATTGCTGATTGTTTTGGCATCAATAATCACTTTAAAATTTAACATTATTCTCTATAAAGTCGAAGGTGGAGAGTAACTCAGCCTGGCCTTTTCTGACAACAACCGTAAGTTCGAAGTGCGCTGATTTCCTGTGATCAGAAGTGCGTACTGCCCAACCATCTTTAGCTAAATACACATTTCTGGCACCGGCATTGATCATCGGTTCGATACAGATCGTCATTCCATCGGTCAGTCTTGCACCTTGTCCTCTGCGTCCGTAGTTCGGTACGCCTGGGGCCTCGTGCAGATGTTTTCCGATTCCGTGTCCTTCCAATTCGCGGACAACAGAGAACCCGAATGACTCCGCATACGTTTGCACCGCGTGTCCTATATCGCCAATCCTGTTTCCTGCCACTGCTGCAGCTATTCCTCTATAAAGAGATTCTTTTGTCACATCAAGGAGGCACTGGGTTTCAGCGTCCACCTCCCCTACAGGGAAGGTGTAGGCTGAATCACCATTGTATCCTTTATATAACGTACCGCAGTCAACTGAAACGATGTCTCCTTCCTTGAGGACGTAGTCTGACGGAAAACCGTGGACCACAACATCATTAACAGATATGCAGAGCGCTGCAGGAAAGCCGTCATAACCGAGGAAGCTTGGTATAGCTCCGTTGTCGCGGATGAAAGTCTCTGCTACCCTATTCAACTCGAGAGTTGTCACACCAGGGGCAACAATCTTACCGACCTCAGCCAATGTCTTCGAGACGATTATCGCGTTCTCGCGCATCAGCGCTATTTCTTCTTCTGTCTTAGGCTTGACCATCTTCAAAGAACTTTATCGAGATTACATTCCGGAACGTCCTTTCAGACGACCGGTCTTCATCAGTCCGTCATAGTGACGCATAAGAAGGTGGCTCTCAATCTGCTGGAGAGTATCGAGAACAACGCCCACAAGGATGAGGAGGGATGTACCTCCGTAGAAGCTTGCAAACTGGTTGTTCACTCCGCAAAGCATTGCGAATGCTGGGAGAATAGCGATGAAACCGAGGAAGATAGCACCTGGAAGAGTTACTCTTGACATAATTGTGTCAATGTACTCTGCAGTCTTCTTGCCTGGCTTAACTCCTGGAACGAAGCCGCCGTTCTTTCTCATCTCTTCTGCCATCATTGTAGGATTTACAGTGACAGCTGTATAGAAATATGTGAAAAGTACTACGAGGATGAAGAATGTGATGTTATACCAGAAGCCGGTATAGTTGCTCATTGTCGCCGCGAAACCTCTTGTTGCATCGAACTGCGAGAAGATGAGCGGGAACAGCATAAGCGCCTGAGCGAAGATGATAGGCATCACACCGGCAGCGTTGAGCTTAAGAGGGATGTACTGGCGTACACCACCATACTGCTTGTTGCCGATCACTCTCTTTGCATACTGTACAGGAACCTTTCTCACAGCCTGGAGAAGAGCGATACCTGCGATGAATACGAAGAAGAGGATAACGAGCTCAACGATGAAGATGAGGAGACCGCCGCCGACATTTGAAGACACCTTTTCAAGGAGCTCAGCTGTGAAAGCGAAAGGAAGGCGTGCAATGATACCCACCATAATGATGAGTGAGATACCGTTACCGATTCCACGGTCAGTGATGCGCTCACCGAGCCACATTACGAACATTGTACCTCCAAGGAGGATGAATGTCGATACAAGGTTAAACCAGAAGTTACCCCAACCGAGCTGGTTCACAGCAACGAATGCTGATGCAGGGATCTGCTGGTGAAGGTTCGCCATATAGGCAGGACCCTGGATGCAGATGATCGCAATTGTGAGGAATCTTGTGTACTGATTCATCTTGCGACGTCCACTTTCGCCCTCCATCTGGAGTTTCCTGAAGTAAGGGACGAAAATACCAAGAAGCTGGAT
This sequence comes from Bacteroidia bacterium, assembly GCA_021153285.1. Classification (GTDB taxonomy): domain Bacteria; phylum Bacteroidota; class Bacteroidia; order Bacteroidales; family UBA932; genus Cryptobacteroides. Next base: position 320 of record JAGKTT010000097.1, on the reverse strand, counting down.
AACGATTGATGCCGAGATATATGGCATCACTCCCAGCGCAAAGATAGAAGCATTTCCGAACGCACCTCCAGAGAACATATTCAGGAGGCCTACAAGACCCTCTGAAGAGGACTGCTGGAGATTTGCGAGCTGCGCTGAATCTATGCCCGGAAGCACGATAAAGCTTCCAAGGCGATAGACTACGAGCAGTCCGAGGGTATAAAGGATCCTCGTACGGAGCTCTTCAATCTTAAAGATGTTCTTGATTGTCTGGATAAGTTTTTTCATCTTTATTAGATTGTTGTTGCAGTGCCACCCACAGCCTCGATCTTAGCGATCGC
>JAGKTT010000096.1 GCA_021153285.1 Bacteroidia bacterium | reverse complement strand
GAATTCTCTGGCAGATTCGCGTCCCTGATTGAAGGAAACAGAAAAGGCCTTTCTGTCAGTACTGTAATCTACAACCCATCCGAAGACAATTGCGATTCCCAGGATGACGCATAATATGTTGAACTTTGTTTTCATATTCTTAAATTAGATTGTAAGATCCTGTTCGTTCTTCATCTTGACGGCTATGTCAAACAGTCTTCCGAAGAATATGATGAAGATACCCAGCAATGAATAATATACTAATACGTCAGTATCTGCAATCGGAGCGTCTCCCATCAGTTGAATCTGCAATATGCGTCCGATGATGATGGCTGCTCCTACGCCATATATGCAAATGGAATTACGCCTGTCGAATATGCGTTTCCTTGATACATTGAACACTATGATGCCGATGAAGATGCAGCAGATAAGCAGTGTGAGTGTATCTGCAAATTGAGGCAAGTATTGCGATAAAGGAATATCTGCAGAATGTGCGGAGATCATATTCTGCACAAGATCTACAGCATTCGAAACTGAGTATATTAAAGCGAAAATCGCTATTGCCAGAAGTGTGAAGAAGTCTGGCTTTTCATCTGCAGAGGTCTTTTTTGCTTCCTCTTTCTCGCATTCTCGGTTTGCTTCTTCAAACTCAAGTTTCAACCGGCTGTTTTCGAGACCCTTCTGAAATCCGAGCAGTCCTCCGATATATAGCACACCCAAGCATCCGTAGAGCAGAAGCGCAGGTATGCTGGTCTTTACCCGTAAGATCATAACAGCGGCAAAGAGAATGATCATCCAGCTTACTGAGAATATGTTTATGATTCGGGCGATCTTTTTAGTTGACTTTCCGTCCTTGTTGTTAGTTTTCATATTCTACTGTTTTAGATTGTCATTGATTCTTCCTTGTTCAGGTGCATTGCAATGTTGATGATTTCTGCGAAGAGGAGAAGGAGGAACGGAATTATGATTTCCTTCATCTCGATTTGCACGACTGTGTATAATTTAATGTCTGATGTCTTGCCGTACAGTTCGCCTATTCCCATCATATGGAATTTGAGACACAGTTCGTTCGCCATATATACAAGAAAGGTGAGAAGTGCCAGCCAGCGAAGCAGCACTACCTGCAATCTGCTGAAATAGATTCCATTGCGGAAACCTCTGATGGTGCATACCAATATGCCTATGAATCCTATAAGCAGAAGGATAGTCAGGCAATAGCTTGTAATGCGCATAATCTTGCTGACCGTGAATCCATAGTGTTCAGGAAACTGGAAATCCTCTCCGACGCCATATACAAACAGCTCCATAGGCATTCCCTTTACAGTGGCTTCGCCATTCTCGTCTCGTGCCAGAGTAAATGCGTGGCGCTCATCGTTGTTTGCCGGATTGATCGAGAAATGCTGCCAATGTGTAGTCACGGTTCCGATTGTCACGTTTCCGGGAGCATTCCGCCAGTTTCTATTGTTCAGTGCCCGCGGCAGATCGACCGTTATCATAGTAGTCGCCAGAATCATCAGCAGGATAGTGACCGTGAAATAGACGATTGTACGTCTCTGTATTCCTTTGTTCAGTTTCATAGGGATATTGTATTATATTGTGAGACTGTTTTCTTCGCTTACCTTGTGTGCAACTTTATACATTATGGCAAATGCGCAAATTATTGTAGGAACAAGTATCTCTTGTATACCAAGCTGAAGCACTCGTTTGCCAAGCACAAGATCGATATTTGTATTACAGAGGAGGAATACAAATGATGCTGCAGCTGTGCAGAACAGAATACTGATGTTTTTTTGTGGAAAGAGTACACCACTATTAAATCCTTTGATCGAATTCAACAGAAAAGCAATGAGTAAACCGAATAAGGCGATTCCCCCCAATAGTCTAAAGATTGCTATGCTTCCTTGGAAAACTTCAAGACCATCGATCCATACAGCAGGATAAGGCCTTCCATAGAAAAAGCCGACTGTCTGCACAGCCATACGAGCCGTAGCAATGAGGCTGAAAAAAGCAGCTACGCCGGTCAGCCATTTAAGGGATTTTGTTGAGTTCTTTTTCATATATCAATATGTTTTTATTGTTTATCGATATGCAAATATAGATGCTTTTATTGAAAAACAATAATTTTATCAAGAATTTTGATAAAAATTTATTCTTATTGTTTCTCGGAAATGTTGTTCCTCTTTATAATATTGCCTTTTTAGTTAAACTTACGTGATAAAATGTTAAATATGCTTGACATATAGAAAAATATATTTAACTTTGCCACAGGAATTCCTGATAAGTCAAACATTAAAACGGATTTTATGAAAAAGAATTACCTGCTTCCCCACAATTTCAAGATGATCGGTCTGATAATGCTTGTTCCTTTCCTTGCTGCCTGCATATGGCTTCTCCTCGGTCCTTGCGAAGGAGACTGGTTCATAGTTGACGTACCGGCTCTCTTTACGCTTGATCTTGCGAGCACGAGCGAATGGTTCGGTATGACATCGACCGATCCTGTGAATGAGATATGTATGCTTGGTCTGCTGGTCTCATTGGTGTTCATCGCCTTGTCGAAAGAGAAGGACGAAGATGAAATGACAGCCGTAGTCAGAATGCAGTCGTTCGTCTGGAGCTTCTGGTGCACGGCAGTATTGATGCTGATTGCCATTCTCTTTGTCTATGACCTTGCTTTTATGTACTTCGCATTCGCTTCGGTGTTTGTATGCTTCATTATGTACATCTGCAAGTTCAATTATGAAATGATAAAGATCAGGAGGACAGAAAATGAAAAATAAGACTTATATGCTCCCGTACAGATTCCGCAAATGCGGTTATGGACTGATAATAGCATCAGTTCTGTCGCTTGTACTTGGCCTTCTTATGGCAAACGTATGGGAAATCATTCCTCAGACCCATACAAGGTTCATTTCGATGGTGATGTATCTTCTTTTCTTCCTC
>JAGKTT010000095.1 GCA_021153285.1 Bacteroidia bacterium | reverse complement strand
CAGCAAGACTAAAAAAGGCATTTCCCAAAAGAGAACGAGCAATCGATTGGAGCCAATTCAAAATGGACATACTGCCCATCGAAAGTCTTCAGGCACTGCGCAACGAGATTATTTACGCCAATCGCAATGCATTTGTAGCCAACCCGGATTATACTCCGACCTCCTACCCTTGGGGAGGTGGTTGTGCATATTTCTGTCCTTGGCTTAAACATCTCAAGCCTGTTCCTTTTGCGGAACTGCCTATCCTGACACAAAGAGGAATCCTCCACACAAGAGACATCTCACAATTCTCAGGCTTAAGAGTAATCTACTCAATGCCCTTCATCCCATCCTTCTGCGACATCCAGCTCGGAGAAAGCATCTTCAGGGATGCACGAAGCTACTTCAACTCACTCACACGCAATGCAGAAGCATTCAGCCAGATAGCATCAAGGCTGAAAGACACCATCTTCCTCACCGACGAAGAACTCTACTCGGTAATCTGCAACTACATAAACAAAGAGTACTCCGCCAAGACCCCATCTCAACTCAGCGCCCAACAAAAGATCGACACCGCCCGCCATATGCACTTTGACTACAACGCCACCAATCAGCAGCTCAGAAGAATGCTGCGGATGGATCTGTCAGTCCTGGAAGAAGTATTTCCATAGCCACTCTATCCTTGGGAAAGGCAAGGGAGATGAAGAGAACTGAGTTATATCCATAGACCCACACGACTGGGTGCATAGGACGGTTAGCTTGACATTTGTAGGATAGGTCTAAGAACAACGAGGCCAGTCAAACAATTCGTATCGTCTGTTACATTGTGACTCCATTCTCCCAATATATTATATCGTACGGTTGAGGATCAGGGTCCATATAATAATTGCCCCAAAATCCCTGCACAGGCTCATCGATTTCATTAAATTTATCAACTGTCAATGAGTGCAGAACGCCGAAATTGAGAGACGGCATCGAGAAAGGTTCCGACAAATAATATGTTCCATCATCATAGACTATATAAATCTTCATAGGCATGCCATCATACTGCACAGGAAGAAGTCCTGTTGATGTGTTATATGGCTCACCTTCCTTCAGATACGTCCCATCTCCTCTGAGTGTAGTAAAATTGAACCAGCAATCTGCTACTTCATTGATATCATATTCGTTATTTATTACATAGTTTGACTTACCTGCAAATACCGGTTCTGCAGCAACGACCTTAAGCAAGGAAAAATTTCCATCTTTTGGGGGATAGATATCAATATCAACTAATGCACATACGTGCTTCATAACAAAAGATAATTTGTGTCCTTTCTTATATGAAATAGGGTCTGAAACAACTATATCCTGATGTTTATAATCCAGTCCCATATTGTCTTCGTATAAAAAAGATAGATGAAGAACCAAACTGGAAGATGAAAGGTCATAATTAATATAGTCGTATGCCGGGTATACAGCATGATAGACACCAGATTCCAAAGGTACATCAGAGACCAGCGTACATTTAAGTCCAGATGCTTTCGAAACCGTGCAAGTGTATGTTAGATCTTCAAGATCGACCCTACCCCACTGATCAATCTTCTTTTCAGAATCTGTGCGTATCACCATCACTTTCTCTCCTTCCTGCCAAGGAATATCTTTAGCAAAAGCTATCTGATCTGATGATTTTGTCATCTGCATCCAGCTCTCCTTTTCTGCATAGATTTCGCAACCACCTTCTATATCACCCCCGATGGTTCCATCAAGAGAAACTGTCGGCATAAGCTTCAATGTCTTGCGACTGATAATGTTTGTAACAGTATTGGAATATGTCCATACTGCCTGGTTGTCTTTGTAGAGACCGAGTTCGAGAGAATTGTATGTTCCGATCGGAAGCGGGACATAGATACTGATGTCAGACTTTGCAGTCAATGCATTGAAGTTCAATGTGATTGTCTTCTCTGAGGCAGCCGAAGCCGATGATGTCTTGATCTCAGGATACTCCTCAGCAAGATCCGCCGTGAAAGTTCCGTTGATCTTCTTGTCGAGGGTAATCGTGAACTTGTTCACACCAGCAGGGACATCCTTGAACTTGAATCGCATAACACCGGCAAGGTGGTTGAACTTGATGGTTCCACCGACGTTGACTCCATACATCGCTGCGTTCGTGTTGGTGAGGGACGAACCAAGGTCGTATGAAGCAGGAAGGACAAAGTTCAGTACTTCTCCGGAAATTGAATGTCCGTCATTGTAAGGATAAACTGCCTTGCCGGTCATTTCACCGACAAAACCACCATATGTGAATTCAGCACTTGATGTCCCTGCTCCCGATGAAAGGGTTCCGACAACACTTCCATTTGTTGTCTGAAGCCATACCTGATCGCCTGCTGACCATGAAAATACACCTCCATCAGTGACAGAAGTACGGGTCTGGTCACCTTCCATTACAGCGAGGATTGTATGTTCTGTTACAGGAACCTCCTCTACTGCGCAACCGCTCAGCAGCAGACCTGCTGCAAGAGCAAACACGGATAATAGTTTGGGTCTCATATTGTTAAGATTAATTATTTACATTGATACGACGACTTTATAAGATTCCCGATCAAGTCGGGAATGACAGAGGACATCGGGAATGACAGAGGACGTCATTGCCGGCTGCGACCGGCAATCTACATATAGCCATCTTCCGGATCCATGTCAAGATCCTCATCCAAACTGCCGCAGAGCACACCCTCCGCATAAACATCCAGAATTTCCACTTCCGGCGTGATGTACTTATTAATTTCCATATAGACGTAATTTATTGACTTGCAAAGTTAAAAAAATCACACAAACAAGTCCATATTCTTATGTTACTGTTATATCACGTATTCACTACAGGTTCTACTTTGATGGCCTGCTTTACGGCTCTGCGGACGGTCTTCCCGCCATCCGTCCGCATCAGCGTGGCGACTCTGGGGTTTGTGGAC
>JAGKTT010000094.1 GCA_021153285.1 Bacteroidia bacterium | reverse complement strand
TCGAAGACGAACCAGACCTCGTCCTGATAATCCGCAACACTCTCACTGGCCAGGGCTTCAATGTCCGCACCGCTATGGATGGAGAGGAAGGACTGCGTAAGTTCTATGCGGAAAAGCCGGATGTCCTGGTCGCAGATGTGATGATGCCGAAGATGGACGGATTCACAATGGTAAGGCAGATAAGGCAGACAGACCAGCATACTCCTGTCCTCTTCCTTACAGCCAGATCTGCCATAGACGACGTTGTGGAAGGCTTTGAACTCGGAGCGAACGACTATCTCAAGAAACCGTTCGGAATGATGGAACTGATCGTCAGGCTGCGCTCATTGGCAGGAAGAAGGCAGGTCCAGACCGCTCCTGCTCCTCAGACATACAGGATCGGTGAATTCACATTCCATCCCGATACCCTCCGTCTCGATTATGCCGGCACATCCGAAGAACTTTCGCCACGCGAAGCAAAGATCCTCGAACTTCTATGTGCAAGCAAAGGAGAAACCCTCTACACAAGACCTCTCCTTCTGGAAATCTGGGGGGACGACGACTTCTTCAACTCCCGCAGCCTTCAGGTATTCATCTCCAGACTCCGCCGCCGTCTCGAACCCGACCCACGCATCCGCATCGTGAACGTGCGAGGGGAGGGGTATAAGTTGCTGGTAAACGAATAAACAACTTAATCCTATCCGGCTTCCCAGTTTCTTTAGATTTTACATATTTTACAAAGTGTAAGGAAAATTTACAGTTTTTTCTTTTCAAGAAATGTGTAACTTGCATAGAATAAGGCTAATACATTTCTTGGCACGGTTTTGTTGGTATATATGTATTTAACCTTATTTTTTAAAATAAAGTGTAAAGAAACTTTACAGACCTTATACAATTATGATTGAATACTTGCGTTTCCTGTTCCGGAATAAATGGTATATCACAGTAGAGGTGATAGGTATCAGTGTTGCCTTGGCTTTTACTATTCCACTTTTGTCTTTCTTTTCTGACAAATGGGAAATAGACCACGGAAAGGATTTCAAACGCGTCTATGCTGTCTGTCCAGTCGATGAATCATTTGAAACGACAATAGGCTTGGCGCAAGAGTTGATTGAGGCAGTTCCAGAAATCGACCGGTATGCGCAGGTTTTCGTAAGCGGGAACAATGCGATATCCGTTGGTGATAATACACTAAGCGCCTTAGGTATTGCGGTCAGTCAGGATTTCTACACATTCTTTGATATCAACTTATCGCAGGGTTCGCCGTTGTCACTATCGGATCGTAAATCGGTTTTGATTTCCGAGAGTCTGGCGGCAAAAATCGGCGCTGATGCAATGGGAAAACCATTGACCTGTGCAGGAGAGGAATATATTGTAAATGGAATATATGACGATCTGCATAATTCTTTACTCCCATCGGCAGATATCATTTTCAGCATTAATTCCCCGATGCTGGATGCCCAATGGGCAAATCCATCAGGTTATTGGGAGGATATCGTTACGTTCATTCGGATTCAAGATGGTTTCAAGGCCAAAGACATATTGAACAAGTGCAAGGACGCTTGTAAAAACTTTTATTCATCTTATTATGCACAGCATCCGGATGCCGTTATAAAACTGATCAGATATGACAAGATATCGTCCAATATATATAATTACAGTCTTACCCAGACTTGGGGATTATCGCTATGGGCAGTTGAACTATTTGGCATAATCCTCTTCATCTTCGCTTTCGTCAACTATGTCAATCTAAATGTTGCCCTTTCGACTAAGCGAGGTAAAGAATGGGCATTGAAGAAACTGCTTGGATCTTCCGAAAAGGAAATCAAGATGGCAAACTTTCTGGAAACATTTCTCATTACCTCCGTATGCTTTGTTTTGGGGTATGGCCTGTCCAAATACATATCTCCAGTTTTTAACAGTTTCTTTAATGTTACCCATACCTTCATAGAACTGGACAGTTCGATAACGCCCGGAAAGATTCTTTATTATGGAATTTTCATTCTTCTTCTCTCAGCCATAACCGCTTTGATTCCATCAAAGATAGCGAAAAGATATTCTGCCATTGACATCGTAAATGGAGGATATCGTGCACAGCTGAAAAAGGATACGAGCAGCATTCTCATCGGTATACAATGCTTTATTTCCATCGTCCTTTTATCTGTGTCAATTCTGTTTTACGCGCAATACAAAAAGATGGCGGACCGGCCTCGTGGAGAGATGGCTGAGAACGTCTTTGTGATATCCGGGGGATTATCCAAGGGAAGCGCTCGCCACAGCTGCAGATGCTCTACGTTCTTTACCGTTTGTCCAGGCAGTGGGACTCTCCAATGATTGTCCTGGAGATGGTAGTTATTCAAGAGTCACGCTAAAGTCTGAAGATGGTGCATCAACAGACCTTTATGTAATCCATTGTGATGCAGATGCTTTTAATGCGTTTGGCTTTGTAACGGAAAGCGTGAAAAAAGTTTCTGACGGTTTGTGGCTCACCAATAGTGCCAGAGATATCATCTCACAGGATAACGCCGGTATTGATGATGGATATCTTGCGAGCAGGTATGGGGCCGAAGTCAAGGGTATTGTATCAGATTTCGTTATCAATGCAGAGAATGATATACCCGCTGCTTTGAAAGTATCAGATTCAGGTGAATTCAACCGTTTGGTAATCAATACTGCGGGCCGTTATGATTCTTATCCGGAAGAGATACTATGGACTTTCAGGAAGGCTTTTTCGGACACCAATTATGATTATGCACTACCAAAAACAGCTGGATATATCGATAGTTATTACGAGAAATCGTTATCTCCTACGAAAGCAATATTGTCAATGGTAGTGATTTATGCATTACTTGCCCTTTTATTGACCGTTCTTGGCTTGGTTGCAATGAGCACTTATTATATTTCATTGCATAGGAAGGATTCGGCTGTCCGGAAAGTTTTCGGGGCAACAGGCGGTGAAGAAATCCGTCGTCACATCTATCGATACCTCAAAATAGTGGTAGCCGCAAGTGTCATCGGGATCATT
>JAGKTT010000093.1 GCA_021153285.1 Bacteroidia bacterium | reverse complement strand
AATATGATCGAAACTTCCTCAGGGGTATCTTTGGTAAGAACGTCTTTCATCCATCCGATCTGTTCGGCTTCACGCGGATCATTGTACTTGATGAGATTGGAATTGATTCCCGCAAGTCTCACTCCCCTATCGACGTGGATGAAACGGTCTTCTCCGTATCTGTCAGTGAAAGGCGTGGTATCCACATCACCATCAGATATGATGACATCGTGATTACCCGGAATATGAAAAACCTTTATGGCAGGATCAATCTTAGAAATCACCCTGGCGAAGGCGTCCCATTGCTCAGAGTCATTGCAGCGATTGACCTGATCTCCGGTAAAGACCACTGCATCAGGCTTGATTTCATTTACAATTGATACGGCCTTTGTAAGACAATCGATTTCGTATGTCAGGTCATTTACATATTCAGTCCCCTCTTTCTGACTTTTGTCAGCCGCTGTGAATCCGAGCTGTGCATCGGCAATCTGAACGATCACATAAGGTTTCTCGGCACAACTGACAAGAACAATAAATGTAAGTATATAAAAAATTAACCGTCTCATATTTAAATCGGGACTTATCGCGGAATCACAATTGAATTCACTCCTTTCCAAGTCAATGGCACTGGAGCTTCGACTGTCATTTCTTCTTTCTTCACAGGATGAACGAATGTGATGCTGCGGGCGTGGAGAGAGATTCCACCATCAGGATTAGAACGCGGAGACCCGTATTTCAGATCTCCCTTGATCGGGCAGCCAAGGTTCGAGAGCTGACACCGGATCTGGTGATGACGACCGGTGAGAAGTTCCACCTCTACAAGCCAATATCTGTCAGTCTTTCCTATCTGTCTGTAATTCAATTTCGCCAGTTTGGCATCCTTACGTGCAGATCCCGGGCGGCAGATATAGGACTTGTTCTGCTTCTCATTACGCCACATCATATCCTCCAGACGACCTTCCGCAGGCCTTGGCTCGGCGCACACAAGTGCCCAATAAATCTTCCGTACATCGGAATCACGGAACATCGCGTTCAGACGTTCCAGAGCCTTGGATGTCTTGGCCAATACGACAATACCGCTGACAGGACGGTCCAATCTATGAGGCAATCCCATAAATACCTGACCAGGCTTCGAATCGCGCTGCGCGATGAAAGCCTTGTAGGTCTCGGTAAGAGGTTCGTCAGAAGTCTTGTCTCCCTGAACGATTTCTCCTACCTTTTTATTTATTATAAGGAGATGATTGTCCTCGTACAATATTCTGGATGCGAGGTCATCGAATTCCCCACCGGATAGTTCTCTGTAAATCATAATTCTTTAATTGCGTCATTCCCGGCACGAGCAGGAATCTATGCCAATATCGCTGCAAAAATAGCAAATATGTCATTATCCAAGGCAGATTGTCACGAAAAAACTGACAAATTGACATATATTTCTTTTGAATTTCCATTGGCACAAGTTTAGATATTATCCCGGCAAAAAGAAAATGACTCTCGCGCAGCAAAGTATGTCATTCTACAGAAACAATGTCATTCTACAGAAACAATGTCATTCTCCAGAAACAATGTCATTCTGAGCGCAGCGTGAGAATCTGAAAATGAATAATAAATTTTAAAATATAAGAATTATGGGAAAAATCATTGGAATTGACCTCGGTGAGAGAAAGATCGGTAACCCTGCAAAGCGTCAGGCTATCACCAATCCTCACAAGACCATCTTCTCTATCAAGAGATTTATGGGTGAGAAGTACAGCCAGGTAACCGGCGACATCAACCGTGTACCTTACAAGGTTGTAAAGGGTGACAACGACACTCCGCGCGTGGACATCGACGGACGTCTCTATTCACCACAGGAAATTTCTGCAATGATTCTCCAGAAGATGAAGAAGACTGCAGAGGAGTATATCGGACAGGAGGTTACAGAGGCTGTCATCACAGTTCCTGCATACTTCTCAGACTCACAGCGTCAGGCTACAAAGGAGGCAGGTCAGATCGCAGGTCTCGAGGTGAAGCGTATCATCAACGAGCCTACTGCAGCTGCTCTTGCATATGGCCTTGACAAGCAGAACAAGGATATGAAGATCGCCGTATACGACCTTGGTGGCGGTACATTCGATATCTCTATTATGGACCTTGGTGACGGTGTATTCGAGGTTCTTTCTACAAACGGTGACACTCACCTCGGTGGTGACGACTTCGATCAGGTGATCATCGACTGGCTCGCAGCTGAGTTTGCGGCTGAGAACGCTGGCATCGACCTCAAGAAGGACCCTATGGCTCTCCAGAGACTTAAGGAGGCTGCTGAGAAGGCTAAGATCGAGCTCTCAAGCCAGACTTCTACTGAGATCAACCTCCCTTATATTATGCCTGTTGACGGTATTCCAAAGCACCTTGTAAAGACTCTTACAAGAGCTAAGTTCGAGATGCTTGCCGACAGCCTCATCCAGAGAACAATCGAGCCTTGCCGCAAGGCACTTCAGGACGCAGGAATCAGCGCTTCAGAGATCAGCGAGGTTCTCCTCGTAGGTGGATCTACACGTATCCCTGCTATCCAGGCTGTAGTAGAGAAATTCTTCGGAAAGGCTCCTAACAAGAGCGTTAACCCTGATGAAGTAGTGGCAATAGGTGCAGCTATCCAGGGTGGTGTGCTTGCAGGTGACGTGAAGGATGTCCTCCTCCTCGACGTGACTCCGCTTTCACTCGGTATCGAGACTCTCGGCGGCGTTATGACAAAGCTCATCGAGGCAAATACCACAATCCCTACCAGAAAGTCACAGGTATTCTCTACAGCCGCTGACAACCAGCCTGCAGTAGACGTACACGTGCTCCAGGGAGAGCGTCCTATGGCTAAGGACAACAAGCTCATCGGCAACTTCATCCTCGACGGTATCGCACCGGCTCCAAGAGGTGTTCCTCAGATCGAGGTTACATTCGACATCGACGCCAACGGTATCCTCAACGTATCCGCTAAGGATAAGGCTACAGGCAAGGAGCAGAACATCCGCATCGAGGCTTCATCAGGACTTTCAGACGCTGAGATCCAGAGAATGAGAGACGAAGCAAAGGCCAATGAGGCTGCAGACAAGGCTGAGAAGGAGCGTATCGACAAGATCAACAATGCTGACGGTATGTGCTTCCAGACAGAGAAGAACCTCAAGGAGTACGGCGACAAGATCCCAGCTGACAAGAAGTCAGCCATCGAGGACGCCAAGAACAAGCTCCAGGAGGCAGTTAAGACTCAGAACCTCGCTGACATCGACAAATACAACGCTGAACTCGAGGCAGCTTGGCACGCAGCATCAGAGGATATGGCTAAGGCAGCTCAGGCTGGTCCTCAGCCAGATGCCCAGGGTCCTTTCAACGGACAGGCAGGTCCTCAGGGCGGTGCAGACGACCAGGGCGTTGACGAGCAGTAAAAACTGATTGACATTATATCAAGCATCGAGGGCGGTTCCGATTATGGACCCGTCCTCGATTTCTTTTGAAAAATCCCACCGCACCGTCTTACACCTCCAGTCAGGAGATTGCTGTTCTTCTTAACAGACGGTAGGTTCCATTGGTGCAAAGTTTGAGAATGCCGGGAAAACGGACTTAAAGAAAGAATATTATGACGAGTGTAATACTCTGCATCTTCATTGCGGGATATGCATTGATAGCATTGGAGGGCTGGACCAAGATCAATAAATCTGCGGTGGCCATCCTGATGGCAGTTTGCTGCTGGACATTATATTATTGGGGTTCCGGAGCTTCTGCCGAGAATGTTTCTGCCTTTACGAAGGCACTCGGTGAGACATCCGGGATTCTTTTCTTTCTGATGGGAGCTATGGTGATTGTGGAGGTGGTGGACACGAACGGGGGCTTTGATTGGGTCAGGGAGAAGCTCGTATCGAGGACAAAGGCCGGACTGCTGTGGAAATTGACATTGGCCACTTTCTTCCTTTCGGCGGTATTGGACAATATGACCACAGCCATCATTATGGTAATGATTCTGGATAAACTGGTTTCTGACAGAAGGGATAAATTGCTTTATGCATCAATGGTGATTCTTGCGGCCAACAGCGGAGGTGCATTCTCCCCTATCGGTGACGTTACGACCATAATGCTATGGGTAAAGGGAAACATATCCACATTCGGAGTGATCCGTTCATTGTTCCTCCCGTCAATTGTATCCGTGCTGGTTCCGGCTGTGATATTGACATTCTTTCTGAGGGGAAGGCTGGAGATAGGCAGGGAGGATGTGCAGGCCGAGGGTTATAGCAATATCGGGATCAGCCCCAAAGAGAGGATCGTTGTCTTCCTGATCGGGGTGGGAGGTCTGCCTCCTTTTATGGGGATACTGCTGATTCTTGCGATATTGTTTTTCCTTGGAATTCTTACCACTGTATCAGCACTGTCCGAAACCGGGATATTAAAATCAGCAGGGACTTTTCTGGAGAGGATATCGGATGGTAATCCTTACATCGTCACCGGATCGATCGGCTTTCTTTCTGCTGTTGTGGATAATGTACCGCTTGTGGCGAGTTGTATGGGAATGTATGATGTGGTGACCTCCGGGGCTGGAGCGGAACTTTACGGTATCGACGGAGCTTTCTGGGAACTGCTGGCATACAGTGGCGGTATCGGAGGAAGTATGCTGATTATCGGCTCTGCTGCCGGCGTTGTGGTAATGGGA
>JAGKTT010000092.1 GCA_021153285.1 Bacteroidia bacterium | reverse complement strand
TCTGCCTGACGCTCCGCAAAATCCAGATATCCGGATACAAGTTGTCCCATTGCACGGAGCTCTTTTTCGTTAAGATAGTTCTTGGCGGTTTTCGCCTCGATCAATGTCGGATGATTCCCCTTGAACGTCAGCAAGCCCATAAAATCCTTTTCCGCATCAGCACGCCCCACAATCAGTTCGGCAGCGGTATGTCCGTGAATGGCATAATGGATTTTATTCTGCACCTTCTGGAAAAATTCTTGCGACACCTGTGCTCGTGGATCGTAATCGATACTAGTTGCGTATATTTCCAATATCTGACGGTAAAGCACCTTTTCACTGGCGCGAATATCCCTGATACGCTCTAATAACTCTTTCCAGTAACTGCCACCGCCCAATTTCTTCAAACGCTCGTCATCAAGAGTAAATCCTTTGACAATATATTCCTTCAGACGTTCTGTCGCCCATTGACGGAATCTAGTAGCAATAATGGAACGGACGCGATAACCAAGGGCAATTATCATATCCAGATTGTAGTGCGAGACAAGATATTCCTTGCCATCTGCAGCAGTTGTTCGGAATTTCCGAACAACTGATTCTTCATTCAATTCTCCCTCCTCAAAGATATGTTTGATATGCTCACTAACATTCGATTTGCTGGACTGATATAGTTCACACATCTGAGCCTGTGTAAGCCATAAGGTCTCCTCCTCAAGCTTTACATCAATCTTGGTCTTGCCGTCGTTAGCGGTGTATATGATAACTTTATTCTCCATCATTCTTCCATAATGTTCAAGTGTCTTTGCAAAATTAACTATAATTCAGGAAAAGTACACAATAATCAATATAACTCCGGCCAGAAGACTCACGCCCTCTGACCGGAACCGTATTTATGTTTAACTGTAATTACTTGAGTTCAACCAGCACCACACCATTGGAAGTGTCGCCATACTTCTTGAACTGCTCGCCCTTATCGCCTTTGAAGACATTCATCGTCTTGATGTCGTTAGGTGAGATTGATTCAAGGTTGTCCACCTTCTTGATGTCGCCATTAGCCGACTTTACAAGATAAAGAGGGTCGCTTTGGGGCATCTTTTCTCCTCTGACGCTTACCACGTCGCCTTTCAGTTCTTTGATTACTACGAGGTTCTCAGGTGCATTCTTATCCATTACAACATCGTCCATATTGGCCTTATCGACCTGAACAGTCTTTGTCGGATAATCCACATACATATAGTTCAGGAAAGCCTCTCCGGCAGCAAGATTAATCTTATAGTATCCGTTGGCATCAGTCGCTACGCCGACCTTGGTCTTCGGAACCATTACAAGAACTCCGGCCATAGGCTTGCCTTCAACATCTACCACTCGTCCGGAAATCTCTCTTCCTGCCTGAGTTGTAATGATGACTACAGATTCTACGCCTTTCACGATATTCATATTTCTGATTGCATCGCTTGGCAGTTCATCTGCCGCCGCCTTTGTCGCTACGACTCCATCGATAATATAAAGAGTATTGTCATTGCTGTTCTGAGCAAATGCAATACTGCTGGCCAAAGCCATCGAGATAATAAGAATCAACTTTTTCATAACAATGTTCCTTTAATGTTTGACAATGATGAAACCGGTTTTCCGATGGCAAATATAGAGACATAAATCCGCATTCTGTGTTAACTCAATGTTAATAAATGTTAACTAATGTTAACTCGACCTGTGATGCGAATTTTATTACTACTTTTGCAATAAATCCATTGAAAATGTCACGAAAATACTTCAGAAACATATCAATCCTGGCGATTGCATCTCTGCTTTCCCTTGCGGTGGTGCAGTCCGTATGGGTATACCGTATGTATAACGATTCCGTGACAGACTTCAAGCGAAGAGTGGAATCCGCCATATATAAGAGTATATATAAGGCGTTCCGTATGGATGCAATTCCGGGACTTGCTGACGCCAAGTATGTCAGGATCAATCTCGACGACTTCAGCCTCTACTTTGAGCCGAACCTGATGGAACTGGATGCTTTTCAGCCATATTATGCAGAAGTGCTCTTCAACGATGACGGAGAATCGCGGGTAGTGATGACCAATGGCGAGAGACCGGTTCTGAACAACCCTATGACCACGGTTGTTCCTATCGATGATGATGGTTCATATTCGCTTCTTGTTTCAATAGAAATGCCTTTCAAGGTATTCCTCAGCAGGATGCAGGGCCTTATAGCATCCTCAGTCGCCATTATTATCCTTCTCGCGGGCGTACTTATATATCTGGTCAGGACAATGTTCCGGCAGAAGACCCTTGAGGAGATGAGGCGTGACTTCACGCACAACATAACCCACGAACTGAAGACCCCGATATCTGTTGCCGTGACGGCGACAGATGCCTTGAGGAATTTCTCGGCAGATGCAGATCCGGACAGACGGAGCCGTTACCTTGAGATTGTGGAAACGCAGCTTACGCAACTCTCTACTATGGTAGAGCACATCCTGTCTGTGTCTGTAGAGGGCAGGGAATACAAATATAATCCTACTGTCGTCTATCTTCAGGAAATCATCAGCGTGCTCACTCAAGGAGCCTGGATGAACACAGCTGTCTTCAATATAGACTGTGCCGAGGATATAAAGATCCCGGCTGATGAATTCCACATCAAGAATCTCCTTGCCACTGTCATTGATAATGCCGTCAAATATTCTACAGATCCTATCGTGGATATCAGAGTGTCTGATGAGTCTGGAAACGTGACCATTGAGATTGAAGACAACGGCTGCGGAATAGCAAAGGAACGCCGAGATTCTTTCTGATACTTTGTCGGATAGAAACTTTGATGTGCATCTTGCATATGACGGAGTACAAGCACTGGAGGCTGTCAAAAGGGAGTCATTTAACGTCATCGTCAGCGACATAATGATGCCGAATCTTGATGGCTACTCTTTGGCAAAAAAGCTAAGAGCAGAAGGATATAATACGCCTATACTTTTCCTTACAGCACGTTCAGCTACAGAGGATGTGGTCAAAGGATTCGAGACCGGAGGCAACGACTTCCTGAAGAAACCGTTCGCCATCGATGAACTCATAGTCAGAGTCAAAGCACTTGCCGGAAGACTCCAGGCACAGGAATCTGCAGAAACAGTCTATATTATCGGCAGATATGAATTTATCCCGGCAAGCAAGATCTTGAGAATAGACAATTGCGAAACCATCCTCCCTGCAAGAGAATCTGAAGTACTGCTCCGACTTTGCCGTGATGCCGGCAAGACAGTAAATACGTCAGCCCTCCTGAAGGAACTCTGGGGCGACGACAACTACTTCAATCTCCGCAGCCTCAATGTCTATATCACCCGCCTGCGCAACCATTTCAAGACTGATCATACCGTCGAGATCGAAAGCGTCAGGGGGATAGGCTACAAACTTAAGTATTAAGCATAACAACAGTTATATGTTTTTACCTGAACCTGCTCGTATCGACCTC
>JAGKTT010000043.1 GCA_021153285.1 Bacteroidia bacterium | reverse complement strand
ATAACTATCAGACCATCCTGAACTACTTTGATAATCGTTCAACTAATGCATCCGCAGAGTCGTTCAATGCGAAAGTAAAGGCGTTCAGAGCACAGTTCAGAGGTGTCAGGGATATACCGTTCTTTATCTTCAGACTTGCTAAGATCTTTGCGTAGTACAGGGCACCGCAGCTGGCAAATACGCCAGCCAGCTGCTCAAAGCAAGCTGCGCGAGCTACGCCAAAGGGCTCGCTCCGCATGCTTTGTGCCGGTGATACGGAAAACTCAAAACAACCGGGATTTTACGTTGAGCCCTAAACACATACTTTTGCACCTGATCCAAAATACGTTGAGACGTCGTTTCTGAAAGCGGTCCAGAGTTCTGAGGACTATAAAAGAAAAACGGAAGCAGATTGTTCTGCTTCCGTCGTTGAGTGCGGTGGGCGAGACTCGAACTCGCACAGGATTACTCCCACTACCCCCTCAAAGTAGCGTGTCTACCATTTCACCACCACCGCTTCTTTTGTTTTGGGATTGCAAAGGTACGACAAAAATATTAAACTCCAAATTTTTCTTCACTTTTTTTTGCAAAAATTTTCACTTTTTTATTCCGACAAGGTCTCGGAGCACATTCAACGCATTCATTTTCAGTGAAATCATTGTATTCTCATTTTTATTTACTATCTTTGCGCGCTTTTCCTCGGGTAGGAAAGCACGGTATTATTTATTTAACTTTATTAAAACAGATTCACAATGGCTGTTAAAATTCGTCTTCAGCGCCACGGTAAGAAGAATTTCGCATTCTTCCACATTGTAGTGGCAGATTCACGCGCACCACGCGATGGTCGTTTCATCGAGCAGCTCGGCTCTTACAACCCTAACACAAACCCTGCAACAATTATGCTCAACCACGAGCGTGCACTTGCTTGGGTTAACGTAGGTGCACAGCCTACACTTACTGCAAAGCGTATCCTCTCTTATGAGGGTGTACTCCTTGCAAAGCACCTTCAGGAAGGTGTAAAGAAGGGTGCTCTTACTCAGGAGCAGGCTGATGCTAAGCTCGCAGCTTGGAAGTCAGAGAAGGCTGCCAAGGTCAGCGCAAAGAAGGATGGTCTTAGAAAGAACGCTGCTGCCGCACAGAAGGCTGCTGCAGAGGCTGAGGCTAAGGTAAATCAGGAGAGAGCTGAGGCTATCGCCAAGAGAAAGGCTGAGGCTGAGGAAGCTGCTCGTGCAGCTGCTGAGGCTGCCGCTGCTGAGAAGGCTGCTCAGGAAGCAGCTGCTGCAGAGGCTGAGGCTGAAAACACTGAGGCTTAATTCCGCTATGGCAGGTTACGAAAACTTGCAGCAGATAGCCCAGGTATTGAAATCTAACGGTACCGATGGGGAGCTCGTGATGGGCTTCCGCGAAATCGCTCCTGAAGATATCAACTTAAACGAACCGGTGTTCATCATTTTTGATGGACTACCGGTTCCTTTTTATATCGAATCATTTGCAAAAAGAGGAAATACCAAGGCCCTTGTCCGCCTGACAGACATCTGTTCAATGGAAGATGTAGAAGAAATCGCAGGAAAGCCGGTATTTATCGAAGCTGAGAATCTCCCTGAAATGTCTCTGGAAGAGGATGGATATGCAGCTTTGGTCGGCTGGATGGTATTGACTCCTGAGAACGCTGACGATATGGACAGCGACATTTATGAAGTCGGAGAAATCACTGATTTCATTGATATCCCCAACAATCCTTGCATAGAGGTGGAAACAGAAAATGGAGCGATAATGATACCGCTCCACGAAGATCTTATATTATCACTTGATCCTGAATATCAGGAAATCATAATGCAGATTCCTGCAGGACTTCTTTAATTTATGCAGCTGCCGGCTGCCTTCCCTCATATTCCGCTTTTACATCCTGATAGAATGCTGCCAGTGTTGTAGACATATAAGGAGCCAGCCACAGATAACCTATTCCCAAAGTAAAGATCGCAAGGAAACTCCATCCTAAAAAGCTGAGCATAAGGCAGAACAGGTCGAACTTGTGTCCCTTCATCATCTTGATGCTGAGATTGAGAGCCTGATTTGGAGAAAGTTCCGGGTGATCCTTCAAGATATATGGAGACATCATATAGGCCAGAGCCTTGATGATACCTGGAATATACAGAAGCAGAGCCCACAAGAATACGAAGATCATATACAGGAGCGAAAGTCCCAATGCTCTTGGGTAAGTCTTGAATGTACCAGCAAACATATTGGATACTACCTTGCCATCATCGTTCTTGAGTACGTCCTTGAATGCATTGTAATATCCTACCATTGCCAACGGATAGTAAATCAGGAACAGGAATCCATACAATATAATGATGGACCATACCGAGATTGACTCCGACTCCAATGTCGGATCGGCAATGCCTTCTACCATCACAGTCAGTATCATAGTGACCATCATACACGCAAACAATACGAGTGTAGCCACAACTGACGACGTCCACTTTCCTTTCAACGCAGCCAAAGCTGCATTCTTAAGCTCTTGATTAGTCTTCATAATAGGTCAGGTTTAAATATTGTTGTTATAATCGTTCTTTACATCCTGGTAGAATGCTGCCATCGTAGTTTCCAGATATGGAATAACCCAAAGCAGGCCGACTCCCAAGGTCAACATAGAGAGAAGAATCCAGCCGAGGAAACTGAGATAGAGATAGAAAAGGTCGAACTTATGACCTTTCATCATCTTCACACTGAGATTGATGGCTTCATTCGGAGAGAGTTCCGGATTGTCCTTGACGATGAAAGGAGTCAATGAATATGCAAGTCCCTTTACGATTCCAGGAACAATGAGAAGGAGAGTCCACAGAGCAGTAAACAGATAAACAAGAAAAATCGAAATTGCATTCCTCATATACTCGGAGAAAGTATGATTGATCGTATTTCTTGTTATAGCAGCATCACCGTTCAGAAGCAGATCCTTATGCGCCACAGAATAGCCCAATGTCAACGGATATAAAAGAAAGAAATTGAGCAGAAAGGATGAATTCGAAAATATCTTAAGCAATTTCGGATTCATCGAATCAAACAGCGGCATACCGAATGCGGCCATATTCGCACAATAACTCGGAGAAGTTATCAGACAAGTCGCGAAAGTGAAGAATATGGCACCCAGCACAGCCGGAGCCCAATTGCCCTTCAATGCTGTCAGAGCACTGTTCTTTAGTTCCTGATTACTTTTCATAACTTTATCATTATTAATATTCAAGCACGATAGATGCAAGCATATCATCCATACAGAACGAGGTAGGTACGTTCTCCTTGGTGGAAATCATCTCAAATTCCACATACTGTACCTGTCCGAGCTTGTAAAGATCAAACGGAGTCCAATTCACGATAATGGAATCTTTCTGGGTAGTATATTCGGCCAGATTGATTTGCGCCTCTCCGGTCTTTGCACCGTTAAGATACCCTACTGCCTTGAGAGTCAGACGGTCGCCATCCACAAAATTGGCTTTGACCGAATCCACTACCTCAGCTGTGTTATTGACATAAAATCCAAGTATCCCACAAGTGCCATAAGAAAGATTCATAAACTCCACGTCGTGAGCCGGCATACCTGCACCTGTCTTGTCATATTTGAAGACAGCATATGTCGGTGAGCCGTTCAATCCCCTGCCGGAATTTACTCTGAAGTCATTTCTACCTTGTTCATATCCGCTTCCCTTGAGCCGCGAAACTGCGAATCCACCAAGAACCTTAGTCTTGTCCGGATTGAGTTTATGATAGAAAACAAAATCCACATATCCTATTCCCACTCCGTGTTCGTTATCGAAACGGACACTGTCTGTAAGGAATAAATTGTCAACATATTCGAAATCTACATCAAGAGTATATTTCTGTCTGGTAGAAGGGCCGCTGCCCAAACAAGATACGGCAAGGGCAGCAATGATTATTACATAAAAAACTTTCTTCATATTCTAAATAATATTTAATTTCAATGATATTTCCGCAACAAAAACAGCAGGTCCTGTAAGATATACATTCTCCGCAACAACATCAGATGAAGGCACGAAACTCACTTTCAATCGGTCACGCTTAGCCATAACATCGTAAGCAATCACCCCGTCATTCTCCGCATATGGCTGTACACCAGCATTATAGGCAGCTATGCAGGAAGCGACAATACCTGTCCCGCAGGCATAAGTTTCATCCTCGACTCCTTTCTCATATGTCCGTACCTTGATGAAATTTTCGGAAGGCTCGACAAAGTTGACATTGGCCCCCACGGGCTGGAGCTCGACAGCCTTATACCGTATTTCCCTGCCTTCGGAGACAATATCGTAATCCTCCAGCGACCCCACTATACGGACAAAATGGCGGGTGCCGGTATCCAGAAAATATCCGTCAGACGGGACAACGACTCCAGTCAGACGATCATAATGTCTACATATCTGCACATCCTTCATCTGAAGTCTGACAGTCTTTTCTACACCATCATCGGAAAGGATTTCAGCATAATGAGGGCCATCAGCTGCAATGAATCCGAAACTCCTGATGCCTCTGTCTGCGGCAAAAGCGACAATACATCTTCCTCCATTACCGCACATCATTCCGCCTGAGCCATCAGAATTGTAATATACCATACGGAAATCATAGCCTTCACAATTTTCCAGAAGCATCAATCCGTCCGCACCGACGCCATAACGGCGGTCGCAGATAGATGCGATCTGCTCCGGGGAAAGCACAATGGAACCGTCACGATTGTCCGCTATGAGAAAATCGTTTCCAGCCCCTTGATATTTATATAGTTTAAGTTCCATTAAGTCGTCGTATCTTGAATCACCTGCTCCATTTGCCACAGGTAATTCACCATAAAATCTTAGTTATCAACTATTTCGGCACGCAGCAGACGGGCGAGCAACTGCACTCCTTCTGTAATTTTTTCCTCGGTCATAAACGAGAAGTTCATTCTCATCGTATTCTTTCCGCTTCCGTCCGGATGGAAGAACTCCCCGGCCACATATGCAACTCCTGCATCCAGCGCAGTATCATAGAACTTCACGGCATCGAAGCCTTCCGGCATCGTCAGGAAAAGGAAGAGGCCACCTTCGGGATGAGTCCACCGGACGCCCCGAGGCATATATTTCTCTAACAAAGACAGCAGCAGATCCCTCTTACCTTTATAAAGTCCGATACTTCTGGAAAGATTTGCATCCAGACGCCCACTACGGAGAAACTCTGCAGCCACATACTGGTCAAATACCGGAGGGCAAAGGTCAAGGGACTGCTTGCAGACATAAATCTTGTCCAATATCTCAGGATGCGCGATGGCCCAGCCCAGACGGAAACCCGGAGCAAAAATCTTCGAAAAAGACCCAAGATGAATGACAATGTCAGGATCAATCGAATACATTGTCGGAATATCTTCCCCTTCGTATCTTAGCTCTCTGTACGGGCTGTCCTCCACGATAAGGAATCCGTATCTTCGAGCAAGCTCCACAAGCATCTTTCTCTCCCCAAAAGTCAGGGACTCCCCTGAAGGATTCTGGAAATCCGGGATCATATAGAGGAACTTTATCTTCTTTCCCTCACTCAAGACCTGCTCTATGACTTGAACATACGCTTCACGGAATGAGTCGATATCATTCATATGAGCCACTCCCCTGATATCCGCCCTGTAGGAACGGAAAGACTGAAGTGCACCGAGATATGATGGGCTCGAGGTCAATATCACATCACCCGGATCAACAAGGACTCGTGTGCAGACATCGATTCCCTGCTGGGATGAAGAAGTGATCTGCACTCTTTCCACAGAGACTCCATAACGTTCTGCGACAGCCTCCCGCAACTGCATAACTCCCTGAGTGGCACCGTATTGGAATGCCTGGCCGCCATATGTCGAAATCACCTCAGACATCGTCTTG
This sequence comes from Bacteroidia bacterium, assembly GCA_021153285.1. GTDB lineage: Bacteria > Bacteroidota > Bacteroidia > Bacteroidales > UBA932 > Cryptobacteroides. Next base: position 10,603 of record JAGKTT010000043.1, on the reverse strand, counting down.
CGGATCTCATCCAATGGAAATGTATCCGCCGACGGATATCCTCCGGCGAATGAATATATGGAGTTAAGATCTACCCTCTTGAAGATTTCCCTGACAGGAGATCTGAAGAAGGAAGCGACGTCCTCGGAAAACATATCTTTATAATCCAGCATAGATTCTCGGCAAGCTCGAAATGACAATTATCTCAACATATCCTCCAGAGTGATGGAACCGGCAGTCTTGGCATCACGATACTTCACGATCACAGGACAATACAGATGAATACCCTGCTCTGCACCAGGTCCCTTCGATATAGGACGGCTTCCTGCCACCACTACCGCTCCGGAAGGTACCACCATCTGACCGTTCTCATTGGCACGGATGTATTCTCCGGTCGTTGCATCAAATATTGCTGTAGAAGCATTGATGATCACACCTGTACCGATGACAGCATTCTCCTTTACGATGGTTCCTTCATAGATACCGCTGTTTCCTCCGATGAATACATTATCCTCAATGATTACCGGAAGTGCGCCGACCGGCTCGAGAACTCCTCCGAGCTGTGAAGCAGCCGAAAGATGCACATTCTTTCCCACCTGAGCACAAGATCCCACGAGAGCGTGAGAATCGATCATCGTTCCCTCATCCACATATGCACCGATATTCACATATGCCGGCGGCATCATAATTACCGAAGGTGCAAGATAGGCTCCGCTGCGGACACTGCTTCCACCCGGAACAATCCTTACTCCGTTCTCAGGAGTAAATGTCCTTGCAGGAATGGTATCCTTGTCAAAGAACGAAAACTGTCCCTGAGACATATCTGTAAGCTTTCCTAATCGGAATCCGCTCAATATCACCTCCTTGACCCAGGAATTCACCTTCCACTGACCGTCAATCTTTTCCGCCACACGGATCTTGCCGCTTTCCAAAGAGGCAATCGTATCATTGAATTTTTCTATATCTGTCATAGTAATTTCAAGTCTTTTATTGTCTCGACCATAAGGTCATATGTCTTCTGCTGCGATGGAACCAGGGGCAGACGCAGTTCATTGCACATCATTCCCATTGCAGCCAGGGCCGCCTTCGCAGGAATAGGATTGCTCTCAACGAAACAATTGCGGAAAAGCGGTGAAAGCATCTCGTGCAGACCTGCAGCCTTCTCCACCTTGCCTTCCATCATTGCGTGAGCAAGCTTAGCCACAGGCTCCGGAGCAATATTGGATGCCACACTTATGACTCCGTCTGCACCGGCCTTCATAAGCGGGAAGGTCTCGTCGTCATTGCCGCTGAGTACGAGGAAACCCTCTGGACGGCCTTCTATGATCTCGAGAATCTGGCCTCTGTTGCTTGAAGCTTCCTTGATACCGATGATATTCTCTATCTGAGCCAGTCTCAGAGTGGTAGCGGCTTCAAGATTCGCACCTGTTCGACCTGGCACATTGTACAGAAGGACAGGCTTTGAGGTAGCCGCAGCTACCGCCTTGAAATACTGGTACATACCCTCCTGAGGCGGCTTATTGTAATAAGGGACCACCACAAGGAAGACATCCACTCCGTGAGGTTCCAGAAGCCTGATATTGGCAATGGTATGTTCCAGAGAATTCGTGCCTACACCAGCCACTACCGGCTTTCCACAGGAATGCTCCTTTGCGATGGTCAGCACCTTGATCTTCTCTTCGTCTGTAAGGCAAGGAGTCTCTCCAGTCGTTCCCAGCGGAACAAGAAAATCGACATTTCCCTTTACCTGATAATCCACTAAAGCTGCAAATGCATCATAATCCACCTGACCGTCACGGAAAGGAGTGACCAATGCAGTACCGCAGCCTCTTAATTCATTTATATTCATATTACTCGATTCTTTTATTCTATCATATTCCCCGGCAAGCTCGGGATGACAATAATATGTCACGGAATTCGCAAACACCCTCCAGACCTTCTGTTCTGAGGGCAGCCTCGACAGCTCCTGCGGCAAAACCCTCGCGGGAGAATGCCTCGTGCGAAAGAGTGATACGATCATTAAGTCCCTCAAATCCAATGGTATGTATGCCTGGTATCTCGCCGCAACGCACCGACTGGATATCAGTTGAAACGCCCATATTGGCATCTACAATATCGGCAAGAGATCTTGCAGTACCGCTGGGAGCATCAAGTTTATGGCAATGATGCATCTCCACCATATACGGACTGTATCCCCCGGCATCACCCAACATCCTTGAAATATAATCAGTTACAGCAAAAAACACATTCACTCCGATAGAGAAGTTAGATGCCCAGATCATCGGAGTACCGCATTTCTCGAAATATGCGATCACTTCGTCCTTGATATCTGCCCAGCCTGTAGTACCGATTACCACTGCCTTGAAATTCTCTGCAAGGAACTTGTAGTTTTCCCTGATGGCTGCCGGCGTGGTGAAATCAATGCAGACGCATTCCTTGGCCAAAGCCGGATCGGTTTCTGTGACTGCTTCTGTCCAACCGGCATATTCCACTCCTTTCGAAAGGATGATTTTCTCGATCATCCTTCCCATTTTTCCGTATCCGCTGATAAATAACTTCATAACTTAAAACTGTTCCAGTTCCTCTTCCACTTCAAAAAGGTGATAATGGAGGTCCTTCACGACCTCTACAAGTTCCTCACGGTCAACTACAAAACTGATGTTCACGAATGAGGCACCCTGTGAAATCATATATACATTTGTCCTTTTCAGCGGAGCGAAAGTCTTCTTGAGCATACCGTTAAGACGTACGATATTCTTTCCGATGACAGACACCTGGGACTTGTCATCATCCACGATCACGTCCGCAAACTCAGAAAGCTGCTCCACGACCTTATCTATCTTCTCGGACGCATCCACAGTCACAGAAATATTGGCTTCTGATGTACTGATAAGATCTACAGATACTTTGCTTTCGCTGAAGATTTCAAAGACCCTGCGAAGGAAGCCTGAAGTATTGATCATCTTCATCGAGAAGATATTGATTACACGTATGTTTTCCTTGAATGACACCGATTTGACTCCATCCTCGATGAGTTCGCTGCGCAGGATCGCAGTGCCTTTTCCTGAAGGATTCATCGAATTCAGCACATAGATCGGAATATTCTTCTTCACTGCCGGTTCGATGGTCAGAGGATGGAGTACTTTAGCTCCGAAATGTGCCATCTCAGCTGCCTCTTCAAAGGAAATCTTCTCAAGATATTTCGTATTCTCTACCGTACGGGGATCTGCTGAACGCACTCCGTCGACATCAGTCCAGATCTCGATGCATTCCGCATCAAGGGCCATACCGATCAAAGAGGCCGAGTAATCCGATCCGCCTCGGCCCAGAACGGTCTGTTCGCCGGTATGATTCGAACCAATGAAGCCCTGAGTGATGACAGCATCCATTCCTTTGAAAGCTTCTCCTACAATTTCAGGAACTCTGGCAACGATCTCATTCACATCAGGTTCTGCCTTGAGATACTCATTGCTGGTTATCATCATCTTTCGTGCATCGATGAAATTGGTCCTGATACCCTTTGCATTCATCACGAAGCAGATGATTGTCGATGACAGAAGTTCACCATTTGAAATGATGATGGCCTTGTTTCTGTCCGAAAGTTCTCCGACAGCACACACGGCATTGACCAGTTCCTCCAGCGAATCGCAGATAGAATTCACTCTTGTAACAGCATTCTCCTTCAGTGCAGGGCTCTGCTCCAGAAGGTCCGAAGCAAGATTCACGTGGCGGGTCCTGAGTTCAGACATCAGGTTCCTGGCTTCCGATGCATTTCTGGCTGCCGCCGCATCCGATATTCTGTAAAGAAGATCGGTCACCTTCGACAAGGCCGACACTACTACTACCGGCTTCCTGTCCAGTCTTCCACCCACAATGAAGATGGCTCTGGTAATAGCCTCGAAATTTGCGACGGAAGTACCGCCGAATTTCATTATTATCATATTTTCTAACCTTTTAGTTTTTCAAAAATCTTCACATAATTGTCAATTGCGACGCGGAGATCATCCAGAAGGATATGTTCTTCAGGTCTGTGCGCCACAAGTATCGAGCCCGGACCGCAGAGAATCTTCCTCCTGAAATTGGTCAGCTGCGGAGCATCGCTTCCGAAAGCAACCGGCTTGGTCGGAAATCCATCCAGAGTCTCATACTTTGTCGGAGAATCCCCTCCGAAAGCCCTGACAGTCATTGATTTCTGCCATTGAGCCACTTCCTTTGCCACAATATCAGACCCGTCCTGCACACGTCTTCTTCCGAATCTCAGGCGGGCATCTTCTCCCGCAATATTCTTCATCACATTGCATACCATCTCGTCCGTTTCGAAGGTCGTCCTGAAATAGACACGGCAGGAAAGTCTGTCACTTAGAATATTCTGTGGATTATCACTGACCAGCTTGCCGACATTCCAGGTAGTATCCCCCAGGATCTCATCCTTCGGGAACACGATGCTGCGAAGGGCATTCATAAAGTCATTGAACATTTCCACAGCACTCAGGCCATATTGAGGATATCCCGAATGGAAAGCCTGCCCCTCGAATGTCACTTCGAACGATTTTGTTCCCTTGCTGGCAGAAGCCATATGATTGTCGGTAGGTTCGCCGACTATCACCCACTCAGCTCCAGAATATTGCTCCCTGAAAGCCTTTGCTCCAAAAGAACCAGTTTCTTCACCGGCGAGCAACAGAAGACCAAATCCGTCGTAACCCTTGGATTCCAGCACCTTACAAGCCTCGTACATTGCAAAGATCTGCCCCTTGGCATCGCAGGAGCCACGTCCACGCACGGCACTGCCATCAAACACGGGAGGAATATAAGGAGGCACGGTATCAAGATGAGAGCAGAACACAATCTCAGGCTCGCCCCAGCTGAAAAGCAGATTCGAAGTGCCGTCCCCGACCTCAAACCTCTGAACCCGGCAATACGAAGTAAGAAGCCTCTCCTGAAGATAATCTGCAAGAGCGGCCTCCTTACCCGAAGTCGAATCTATTTTCAATATATCTGAGAAAAGTTCAATATCCATCGCAATATCATCAACGCATACGCGCGCATTATGTGCAAATATACACATTTTATCAATTCATATTGCGCTGACCAGTATTAATTCACGACTATTTCATCCAGGAAAAGAAATCCCCTCATCGTCGAACGTTTGGCGTGATAGCGGACATATCGGGCACGGACATCGCATATGGCATCGAAACTACGGAACAGAAGGTCAGGAATATTCACGGAAACATCATTCCAGACCTCGGCTACAAGCTCGAAAGACTCACCGTCAGCGGACACATAGATATCCACCTTCTGCGGCATAAAGACGCCTGGCTCCTTCAGCTGCATAAAGGTTCCGCCGACATAGCTTACAGTCTGCACCGAACCCAAATCTATGGTCACATCAATATCAGAAAGAAAACCTTGCCAGCGCTGGTCACTATAAGTCCATCCTCCAATGACCCCATCTGTGAAGGTAGTCTCCCCAGCAGCCGGATACCACTTCTGTATCGGCTTATCATACAACACTTTGCACCCCTTAGCCTTATGATCCAGTCCTGTCTGGGCAAGTTTTCTTTCGCCATATTCATCTGCCAGATCGAAAGGCTCGTATCCCATACTTTTCAGTCTCCGGACTGCTCCCGTCGCCCTGCGACGGAAATCCTCGAGATCCTTCTGATGAGGCTGAGTCCAGCCGGTCTCGGCTATTGCCAGGGCTCTTGGCCAATACATATATTCTGCGTGAGAATCTGTGACGACATATTCCGACCAGAGATTACCCTGGATGCCGAGAAGACGGCCCGGCAGATCCATTGTCCTGGAAGCAGGATCATACACATATACGGAATCCAGCGGAAGATAGCCACCTATTGATTCCGGTTCCTTGAAAGGAGCATCCTGGGTGTGGTCCAGATAGCAATAACGTCCCGGAGTCATTATGACATCGTGTCCCATTGACATTGCCTGAAGTCCCCCTTCCTCTCCCCTCCAGGACATCACCGTAGCACCTTGAGCAAGGCCACCGTCCAATATCTCATCCCATCCAACAATCCTCCTTCCGCGTGACTCGACAAATCCTGAAATACGCTTTATAAGATAGCTCTGAAGTTCATCGACATCTGCCAACCCTTCTTCTTCCATCCTTTGCTGACACTTCGGACATTCCTTCCAATGCGTTTTATTGGCCTCATCACCTCCGATATGTATCATTTCAGAAGGGAAAACCTCCATAACTTCTTCCAGGACAGTCTCCAGAAAGCGGAAGGTCTCCTCATTTCCGACACAGAATTCACCTTGAGAATACGGTCTTCCCTTGCAGGATAGTTCCGGATATGCGGCAAGCACTTCCTCACTGTGTCCGGGCATTTCTATCTCCGGAATGACCTCTATATGTCTCTGCCGGGCATACTCGACAAGTTCACGGAGCTGTACCTTAGTATAATAGCCTCCGTATGCATCCTCAGAACCTTCTTCCGCATAGAGACGGTCACCATACCACCAGTCCTTCCACTTTTCCTGAGGTCTCCAGGCAGCAAAAGAAGTCAATTTCGGATAAGCTTCGATTTCCATTCTCCAGCCCGCCGCATCGGTAAGATGGATATGCATCCGGTTCATTTTGTAAAGAGCCATCGCATCCACCTGTTTCTTCAGAAAATCCAGACTGCGGAAATGTCGGGAAACATCAAAATGGAGACCTCTGTAACCAAATCGAGGACAATCATTTACAACACAGCATTGCACCTCCTTTGTTCCATCTTTTTCAGCTATCATCTGTAAAAGGGTCTGCTTAGCATAGAAGGCTCCGGCGTCATCTGAAGAAGTGATTCTTATGCCATTCTTACGCACTTCCAGCCTATAAGCTTCCGGGGCCAATTTCTTAGACACCCTATAGGTAATCTCAGGAGAATCCTCGTACCGATACGTACCCTCGCCGGGCAAAACTTCCTGCGGCACAGGAATCACCATATCTATGCTCTGAGCAGCAGTATAAGGCACAGCAAGCAGCATTGCTGACAGTATAAGAAGAAGTCGTTTCATCTCGATGTCTTTTGATAATTTACAAAGTTAGCATTAATCAAATGATTCATTATCTTTGTGAAGTGATTTTTATGAAACGAATATTTACATACCTTCTCTTTTTCCTCAGCAGCACGTGCCTGGCTCAGACTTCTCTGGAAGTGCCGGATCTGTCCGTACCGACAAAGATCGCCCCGGCATATTTCGGCCCGAACGCCTTTCCGGTACCGGATATGCTGACCGGCAGGACTTCTTCCGTGTGGAAGCTGGAAGCATATGTGGACAACTACATCAGCACAATATACAAATGGAACGAGGACTATACCGCCAGCACTTTCCTCAGGCTGACTGTCCCATTGTTTTCCGACAGGGCCAACCTGGTGATATGGGGTCCCCTTACGGAGTATTTTCATATGGGGAGAGATGTATGCAGGATGCGCAGAATCCATAATGATGGTCCGGTCAGCAGGTTCATTTCCGGCGATATATACATTTCTACCGACTTTATGCTCCTGACGCAGGAGAAACACGGATTCGACATCGCTATGCGTGCTGCCTTGAAGAGTGCCTCAGGCAATGATTTCGCCAATGCAAGATACTACGACAGCGCCGGCTATTTTTTTGATGCAGCTGTAGGAAGAGACATAACCATCATACCGGAACAATCCCGGGTGAGATTGGCCGCATCCGGAGGATTTCTATGCTGGCAGACTGCCAACGGCAGGCAGAATGACGCAGTAATGTACGGACTAACAGCCTCATACAGATACAGATGGCTGAACATCGCAGCCGAATATGGAGGTTACTTCGGATGGGAGAAGGACGGCGATGCACCTATGACACTGAAAACCAGCATTGCCGCTTCTTTGGGCAATATTGACATCACGCTAGGACATCAGGTGGGCCTGACGGACTGGCCTTTCCATCAATTGAGAATCGGAGTAGCCGTAAACTTCAGCCAGAAGCTTTAAACTTCACGCAATATATTGCATCCAACAACGGATAACATTATTAAATCACATTGAGAATGAAAAAGCTAATAATCATCGCCGGCCTTATGGCACTCTGCCTTGGAGCCGCAGCACAGGAAAAAATCTATTCTGTAAAGTCAGGAATCGTGACAATGGAAATGGATATGATGGGGCAGAAAGTGGTCCAGCAGATGTATTTTGACGATTACGGTACAAAACAGGCGACCGTTATGGAAATGATGGGACAGAAGATGAGAAGCATCGAAGTGGATGGGAAGAATGTGATGATAGATGATGCAGCAAAGACAGCTATGAGTATGCCGGGAATGGGGCCGCAGATGGGTAGCAACAGCAAGATCAATTTCCTCAATCTCGATGAAAAGACTATAAAGAAGAACAAGATCAAAGAAGTTGGTCAGGAGGAAGTAACCGGAAAGATGTGCACAAAATACACTTACAGAATGCTTATGATGGGACAGGGAGTCAATGTGAATGCTTGGGTTTACAAGGGAATCACTCTCAAGACTTCTGTCAAGACAGACTTCGGTGAAATGGTTATGGAGGCTACCAAGGTGGAAGAAGACGTACAGGTGGATCCTGCAATGTTCGTACTTCCTGAAGGCATCGAAGTACAGGAGATGAATATGGGAATGATGGGAGGTGGATTCTAAACCATAGCCCTCCATAAAGTTTATGAGAATCACCGGAGAGTCTGTCGTGCAGTGCGACTTAACGGAATATTTTCTATCTTTGTATTTTGACGAACAGATAAACAACCCTAATTTTAAAACATTATGAAGAAAATTATCCTTGCTGCAGCTCTCGTACTAGGTTTCGCAGCAGTTGCATCAGCACAACCAAGAGCACTCGGAGTCCGTATAGGAGATGGCGCTGAAATCAGTTATCAGCATACTTTGGGATCGAATTTCCTCGAAGTGGATGGAGGTCTCGACTTCGCATTCGACAAAACGTTCAGTGTAGGAGCCACCGGTATTTATAACTTTATGATTACGGAATTCGGAGATGGTTGGAGTTTCTATGCTGGCCCAGGAGCAGGTGTCAGTCTCGGTATTGGAGAAAAGAACTTCCTTGCACTTTCAGCAGCAGGTATGGTTGGAATCGAGTATAATTTCGACATTCCGCTTCAGATCTCCCTTGATTTCAAACAGCACATCGGTATGGGATTCAGCGGCCACGGTTTCTGGGCACCTTCGAGCCTTGGTATAGGAATCCGTTATAAATTCTAATAATCGATTTTCTATAACGGCGGCCTCAAGGTCGCCGTTTTTTCGTATATTTGGCACAGAATAGGATATTTAACATATAAACGCAGAACGGAAATGAAACGATTTTTCATCATCGCATTACTTGCATCCATCTCATTTGCAGCAATGGCTCAGCCAAGAGCAGTCGGATTGAGATTCGGCACCACAGGATTGGAAGCGTCATACCAGCATAGTTTCGGTTGGAATTATTTTCTTGAAGGTGAAATGGGACTTGACTTCGGAGCCGGCACCAAAGCTCCGGTAGGATTCAAGGCTGTCGCAACTTACAATATCATCTGGGCCCGCCCGGCCTGGACAGACAGAGGTACCTGGGCCATATATGCTGGTCCGGGACTTGCCCTTGGAGCTGTCGCGGACAGAGTCACTTACAATATCAACGACATCCGCCACAGCATTATGGACAATGGATTTATGATGTCAGTGGTAGCACAAGCCGGTATAGAGTACACATTCTGGTTCCCACTTCAGCTGTCTATGGATATAAGACCATATTTCGGATTCCACACAAACAGCGGATATGAAGTAGTCGGTGGTCCTGCAAGCATCCAATACGGAGCAAAGACAAGTTTCTACAACAGAGGTCTTCTGGGCTTCATCCCTACCCTTTCAGCAAGATTCACATTCTAAATAAAAAGACACCGACCTTATGGATTCATAAGGTCGGTGTTTACAAAACCGTTTATCTCTTGCATCAATTCCACGGATGCGAGAGATTTTCTTTTTATCTCCTCCGAGGCATCAGGAGTCTGAGCCGCCGCCCGATAAAAATTTATCGCCTCCCCGAACATACAGTTCCTTCTAAGCTCCTCCGCCCTCTCCAGCAGCTCTTTCGCACTCATATCAAATTCATTCATAATATCAACCATAGTTTAAAATCATTAAGACCATACTTTGATAGATTCTCACGTCGGACAATGTCCTCCTCAGAATGACAATCACAGAGACCCTCCACTATTCTACCTTACTACCTTTCTACAATATCCCCACACCATCACCCACACCCCGAATCAACGAAGGTCCTGGTCTGGAACCTTTTATATTATAAAAATACAGGATTTACCGGAGGTGACATGCCACCCTCCTGCTAAAGGTACCCAACCACCCCGAATCAACGAAGGGACAGATTTGGAACCTTTTATATGTTAAATGGTGATATTGTTATAGGCGGCATGCCACCCCCGGCTAGGGGGTGCCTCCCGATAGGGAGGCGGGGGCCGCCGGTAACAATATCACCATTTATACTCTTATAAATTCTAAACCAGTCCCGAGAATCCCATAAAGGCCATCGCAAGAATACCCGCAGTAACCAAAGCGATAGGAATTCCCTTGAACTCTTTAGGAACATCATTGAGCGCAAGCTGCTCG
>JAGKTT010000042.1 GCA_021153285.1 Bacteroidia bacterium | reverse complement strand
ATCTTTCTCAATCTTGTCAATCGTCGCCTGCAATGCCTTGAGTTTCGCAGCATTGATGCCGGTACCGTCCTTAACTTCTTCTTTAGCCATAAATGTAAAATTAAAATGTTCAATGTCTTCGGAACTTTTCCGCTAGACCAAGCAAATGTAATCAAAAACTTTCAGAAACTGTCTAAATTTCTATTTCGGTTGCAAAATTATTGTTAGCTTGTGCCAAAGTGTTGCTCATATACTGAAAATCTGGCCTCGGGATTCGAAATAATAAGCTAAAAATGCTTATTTTTGTATGTTATTTGTGAACAAAAGGATATGAAGATAAAACTCTTAGGAAAGAATCTCGATGAGCTTAAGAAACTTGTCGCTGAGGAAGGATTGCCTGGCTTTACGGCCAAGCAGATCGCACAATGGATCTATGTCAAGAAGGTGCGTACGATAGATGAGATGACCAATCTTTCCAAGGCTGCCAGAGCTGCTTTGGCGCAGAAGTATGAGGTGGGTGTGACCCCTTATGCAGGCTTGCAGATTTCTACTGACGGAACTAAGAAATACCTCTTCCCTGTGAAGTGTTCGCATAAAAGAGGCTTGAATCTTAGAGTCTCAGAAGATGAACTTGAAGATGGTGCTATCGAGGCTGTTATGATTCCGGATGATGAAAGAGCGACCCTTTGTGTCTCTTCCCAGTCCGGATGTCGTATGGGATGCAGGTTCTGTATGACAGGAAGACAGGGATTCCACGGGCATATGTCAGCTGCCGATATCATTTCTCAATTCATTGCTGTCGATGAGTCTGACAGACTGACCAATGCTGTGTTTATGGGAATGGGGGAGCCGCTGGATAATTATGACAATGTGATGAGGGCAATCGAGATCCTTACGGCAGACTGGGGCTTTGCCTGGAGTCCGAAGAGGATTACAGTCTCTACCATCGGTGTTCTTCCGAACCTGAAGCGCTATCTGGAAGAGTGCAAATGTCATCTTGCAGTCAGCCTTCACGATCCTTTTGCTCCTGAACGTCTGAGCGTTATGCCTGTCCAGGGAGCCTGGCCGATCCAGGAGGTAATCGATCTTATAAAGCAATATGATTTTACCGGTCAGAGACGAGTGAGCTTCGAATATACGATGTTTGCCGGCTTCAATGACACCAAGGCTCACGCGGATGCGCTGATAAGGATGCTTAAAGGGCTGGAATGCAGGATGAATCTGATCCGCTTTCATAAGATTCCTGATTTTCCGTATGAAACGTCTCCGGATGTGATAATTGAAAATTTCAAGACGCGTTTGAATAATTCCGGTCTGATGACTACCGTCAGAGCTTCCAGAGGAGAAGATATCCTCGCGGCCTGCGGAATGCTGGCCGGACAGCATAATGCGAAAGAATAACCTGTGAAAAACTCCCCTTCAGACCAGATTATTTATATAAAACGAAGATTATGAAAAGATTGCTGACATTAGCCTTTATCTTTTGCCTGATGGCTGTGTCTGCATCTGGCAGGACGGCCAGGGGTATTGACCCCAAGGCTGATTCCATTGCTGTTGTCAGGATGCGTGAGAGAATGGATGATATAAGGCAGTACCGTCCGACGGTGGCTCTCGTCCTGAGCGGAGGTGGTGCCAAAGGTGCGGCTCACGTAGGAGTCATCAGATATCTGGAAGAATTGGGTATACCGGTGGATATGGTGCTGGGTACCAGTATGGGTGCTCTTCTGGGAGGTATGTATTCTCTTGGCTATTCGGTGGACCAGATTGATTCCCTGATGAGCGGTATGGATTGGGAGTGGGCTCTAAGTGACAGACTTTCAAGGAAATATATTACCTATTCCGATCTGAAGTATAAGGAAAAGTACCTTCTTTCCATCCCATTCTTCTACGAACGTGATTATTATAGGATGATGCGTGCGGACGAGAACCGCTTCGATCCGGCCCATAGGAAGGATATTCTTCACGTGGGAGCAGATAATGAGGATGGGGCGGAGTTCTTGAAAAAGAATCTGCTTGGAAGTCTTCCTTCCGGATACATCTACGGACAGAATGTAAGCAATCTTATCAGTTCACTCACTATCGGATATCAGGATCCGATGAGTTTCCAGGATTTTCCTATTCCATTTGTTTGCGTAGCTGCGGATATGGTGTCCGGTAAGGCAAAGATATGGCACGAGGGAAAGATCAATGATGCCTTGCGTTCGACAATGTCGATACCTGGTATGTTTGCTCCTGTAAGGGTAGATGGAATGGTGCTGGTAGATGGAGGTCTCAGAGATAATTATCCTACAGCTCTTGCCAGGGAAATGGGAGCAGATATCATTATCGGAGTCGACCTTTCCGAGTCCAGAAGGACTTATACGGATATTAATAATATAGGTGACATTATCAGTCAGGGGGTGGATATGCTGATGCGTGAATCCCTTGACCGCAATATCGAGATCCCGGATGTGAAGATAAAGCCTCAGCTGAGAGGCTTCGGTATGATGAGCTTCGACACTGCGAGCATAGATACGATCAAGGTTCGCGGATACGAGGCTGCCGTGGCACAGGATTCTCTGCTGAGAGAAGTCGCGGCAAAGACCAGGGTCGGATATTCCAAGTCAATAAAGCCTTCGGCCTATGGATTCGAGACGGATTCCCTTGTACTCGCAGATGTAGAGATAAAGGGTGTTCTTCCCAGAGAGGAGGAATTATTGGAGAAAAGGCTTGATCTGAAGTTCGGACAGAAGATCTGCAAGGAAGATCTGAATGATATTGTAGCAAAGATCTACGGTACTCAGTCATATGATTATGTTACATATGAACTTCTGGGGGACAGTGAACCGTTCAAACTTGTGCTGAACTGCCGTAAGGGTCCTGTACATCAGCTTGGTATGGGAGTACGTGCAGATACAGAGGAGATTGTGTCAGTCCTCTTGAATCTTGGCTTCAATGCCCATAAGCTGCACGGTCATATCTATGACTTCTCGGCTAAGATCAGTGCAAATCCTTATGTTCAGTTCCATTGGTCCTACGATCTGCCGAAAATGCCGACTATCAATGCGAAAGCCGCACTCAGATGGACGAATCTCGATATGCTTAACTTTGGCAATAATGATTTGAGCCTGAGTTATCTGTGTGCAAAGCAGGAGGTCTTCCTTTCCAATATCAAGTGGAAACAGTTTGATATCAAGTCCGGAATCAGGAATGAAGTCTTCAATATAAGGAACATAAAGTCTTCCGAAATTATCGGTGATTATGACCTGGAGCATCTGACCAATGATTTTGTTTCTTTATATCTTGATGCAAGAACCGATACCTTCGATGACGGATACTTCCCTACAAAAGGAGTGAATGCCGGAGTTTCATATGCTTGGGTCTTCACAGGCTTTCCGTATAGGGCTGATAACTTTCATATCCTTCAGGCAGATGCCAGGACGGTGGTGCCGATAGGTGATAGGTTTGCTTTCATTCCGTCATTGAATTGCCGTTTCCTGATAGGACACGATATCCCGGTCGCTTATTTCAATGCTGTAGGTGGATCGCTGCCTGGCAGGTATGTCGATCAGCAGATTCCTTTCCTCGGTGTCACGAATCTTCACGCAATGAAGAATATGCTGACGATATATAGAGCAGATCTCAGATTCAAGCTTGCCAGGAACCATTATCTTACAGGTATAGTCAATTATGCTCGGGAATGCGATGCGCTGAAGGATTATGCTTACGGACCAGGATATACCGGAGTGGCATTGGAATATTCTTTCGATACTATTTTCGGGCCTCTTAGTGCCAATGTGCATTGGTCAGATATGACGGGGGAAGTCGGGTTTTATATAAGTGCAGGATATAGTTTCTAATCATATGGAAAAGAAGATTGAACCGGCTGCTGTAGCTGACAGAATGAGGACTTTGTGTTCCAGAAGGGAATATTGCAGTGCGGACATTATGAAGAAGGTGACTTCTGCATTGGGCGGAGACAGGACACAGGCAGAACTCATTGTAGCCAAGCTGATTGAAGAAAAATACATAGATGATCTGAGATATGCTTCGGCTTTCGCCCGCGATAAAGCATCAATTGCAGGTTGGGGAGAGATGAAGATACGTTATATGCTTTCTGCCAAAGGAATATCGAAAGAGACGATTTCCGAGGCTCTTGACAGCATAGATGAAGGCAAGGCTTTCGGAAGATTGGAAAAACTGATGGAGACAAAGGCTCGTTCTTTGAAAGATGATCCTCAGGCCAGACTTAAGATGCTCCGTTTCGGTATGGGACGAGGTTATCCGTATGAGTCTGTGGCTGAGATTACAGACAAGATAATCGGACAATGGAAACATTCAGAAAGCTGACTCAGGATGAGATAGAGTCATTGGAGAGGCAGATGTGCTCTGCGACGGACTGGAACACAATAGAAGTAGCACAGGATTTTTCTCCGGAGCATATAAAATATGCCCGTTTTTCAGGCAGGGTAAGATTAGGTTCTTTCAGGAAGGAATTCTCCCTGGCAGGAGGAATGGTCAAGCATTCCGGGATATACTATGCAACCCTTCATAATGTGACGGTCGGCGATGACTGCTGCATCGAAAATGTGAAGAATTATATTGCCAATTATACGATAGGGAACGGCTCATTCATCGAAAATGTGGATATCATTCTCGCTGATGGCATAAGTACCTTCGGAAATGGGGTGGAGGTGTCAGTGCTTAATGAGACGGGAGGATGCGAGGTTATGATGTATGATCACCTTTCCGCTCAGCTGGCTTTTATGATGGCTTTTTATCGACACAGACCCTCATTGCTTTCCAATCTTCGACGGATGATAGGCCAATATGTACGTTCAGTGCAGTCCTCGGTAGGAACAATCGGTAAAGATGTAGTGATTGCTGATGCCGGATATATAAAGAATGTCCGTATCGGAGACTGCTGCAAGATAGAAGGGGCATCAAAACTTAAGAACGGAAGCATAAACAGCAATTCCGAAGCTCCCGTGCATATAGGGGTAGGAGTCATAGGGGACGACTTCATCATATCCAGCGGATCGAATGTCGAAGATGGAGTCACCTTTTCCCGCTGTTTCATCGGACAGGCCTGTCGTCTAGGACACAATTACTCGGCTTCGGATTCGTTGTTTTTCAGCAATTGCCAGGGAGAGAACGGAGAGGCTTGTGCTATCTTTGCCGGACCGTTTACAGTCACGCATCATAAATCTACATTGCTCATAGCCGGAATGTTTTCCTTTATGAATGCCGGATCAGGTTCGAATCAGAGTAACCATCTTTATAAGCTGGGGCCCATACATCACGGTGTAATGGAAAGAGGATCCAAGACGGCTTCAGATTCATATGTCCTGTGGCCTGCCAAGGTCGGCGCTTTCTCTCTTGTTATGGGACGTCACGTCTGTCATCAGGATACCTCTGATCTTCCGTTTTCATATCTGATCGAGCAGCAGAGTACTTCTTATATAATGCCAGGGGCCAATCTTAAAAGTGTCGGAACTATCAGGGATGCGAAGAAATGGCCGTCGCGTGACCGTAGAAAAGGTCCTGGCAAACTCGATTCCATCAATTTCAATCTGCTGAGTCCTTTCACTATCCAGAAGATGCTTCGTGCCGTGAATATTCTGCAGGAATTGAAGAGGATCTCTGGAGATACCTCGGATTATTACGTGTATCAAAGCGGCCGAATCAAGAGCAGTTCATTGGCTAAGGGTCTTAAGTATTATGGGTATGCAATAGATAAGTTCTTCGGCAACTCCCTGATTACCAGAATTATGGATGCGGAATTCTCGTCTTTGGACGAACTTCGGAAGGCATTCGTGCCTCGTTCTGAATATGGAAATGGAGAGTGGGTGGATCTTGCAGGAATGATAGCACCCGAGAAAGCTGTGGAAGATATCATATCTGACATAGAAGAAGGAAAGACTTCCGAACTGGATGTATTGAACAGTCGTATCTCAGCAATTCATAATCAGTATTATCATTATGAATGGAGGTGGGCTTCCAAGGCGATGGAAGAATATTATGGCTTTCGTCTGGCTGATCTTTCTGTTTCAGAACTTTCAGGACTGATACACAGATGGAAAGACTCTGTAATAGCTCTGGATAAGCTTCTGTATGAGGATGCGGGAAAGGAATTCTCGCTCAGCGGAATGCCTGATTTCGAATCAGATCCTTTTGTACGTTCTGTCAAAGAGCATATGGAGGTCAAGTCCTCCCTTGCCAGTCAAGTCCTCGAAAAACTGTCTGCAATATAAAAAAATGTCCCGCTCAGCTCGAGCGGGACATTCTATATATAAGTAATGTTGATTACTTTGAAGCCTTGATTGCAGCCTGAGCAGCAGCAAGACGAGCGATTGGAACGCGGAATGGAGAGCAAGATACGTAGTTGAGACCGATCTTGTAGCAGAACTCAACTGATGCTGGATCACCACCGTGCTCACCGCAGATACCGCACTTGAGGCTCTCGCCTGCAACTGCCTCGCGAGACTTGCGTCCTTCTACGACAGCGTGCTCAACGAGCTTACCTACTGACTTCTGGTCGAGAGTCTTGAATGGGTCAGCATCGAGGATCTTGTTGCCGAGATAGTCACCCATAAAGGTTCCGATATCGTCACGTGAGAATCCGAATGTCATCTGAGTAAGGTCGTTTGTACCGAATGAGAAGAACTCTGCTGTCTTAGCCATACGGTCAGCTGTGAGGGCAGCACGTGGGATCTCGATCATTGTACCGAACTTGTACTTGATGTCGAATCCGAATTCAGCCTCTACCTCAGCGCGGATCTTCTCGCAGATAGCCTTCTGGAAACGGAGCTCACGCTCAGAGATGGTTACAGGAACCATAATCTCAGGCATTGGGTTGAATCCTTCCTTCTTGAGTTCGCCCGCTGCAGTGAAGATAGCGCGGAACTGAGTCTCGGAAATCATTGGATATGTGATGTGGAGACGGACACCACGGTGACCCATCATAGGGTTAACCTCGTGGAGTGACTCACCACGCTTTTCGATCTCACCTACAGTGATGTGGAGCTCTTCTGCAAGTTCGTTCTTCTTGATCTCAGTCTGAGGTACGAACTCGTGGAGAGGTGGGTCGAGGAGACGGAAGGTAACTGGCTTAGCGTCCATAACCTTCATTGTACCCTTGACAGCAGCCTTGATGAATGGCTCAAGCTCTGCAAGAGCAGCCTTACGCTCGTCGTCAGTCTTTGCGAGAATCATCTTGCGGAGCTTAGAAAGCGGAGTCTCAGCATTCTGGCCGTAGAACATATGCTCGATACGGAAGAGACCGATACCCTCAGCACCGAAGCTGATAGCACGAGCTGCATCCTCCGGAGTATCAGCATTTGTGCGTACGCCCATTGTGCGGAACTTGTCAACGATAGCCATAAACTGCTGGAAACGTGGGTTGTCAGATGCGTCCATTGTGTCGATAGCTACATCATATACATAACCCTTAGCACCGTTGATTGAGAGAACGTCACCCTCGTGGTACTCCTTGTCAGAGCCCTTGAACTTGATTACCTTGTTCTCGAGGTCGATGTGCATAGCCTCGCAACCTACGATACAGCACTTACCCCATCCACGTGCTACGAGAGCAGCGTGTGAAGTCATACCTCCGCGCTGTGTAAGGATACCTGCGCAAGCACGCATTCCCTCTACATCCTCTGGAGAAGTCTCTTCGCGTACGAGGATAGTAGCGATACCCTTCTCAGCAGCTTCCATAGCAGCCTCAGAAGTGAAAGCGATAACTCCTACTGCTCCACCTGGAGATGCTGGAAGACCGTTAGCGATGACTGTAGCCTTCTTCTCAGAAGCAGGGTCAAGGATTGGGTGAAGAATTTCGTCGAGCTGAGCAGGAGCAACGCGTGTTACAGCTGTCTTCTCATCGATCATTCCCTCCTCGAGCATATCCATTGCCATATTGAGTGCAGCAAGACCGGTTCTCTTACCTACGCGGCACTGGAGCATCCAGAGCTTTCCGTCCTGAATAGTGAACTCGATGTCCTGCATATCGCGGAAGTGGTTCTCAAGGTGGAGACGGATTCCGTCGAGCTCAGCATATACCTCCGGCATTGAAGTCTCGAGAGAAGCGAGGTGCTGGTTGTGAGGGTTCTTTGTTGACTCGTTGAGCGGGTTAGGAGTACGGATACCTGCTACAACGTCCTCACCCTGAGCGTTGATAAGCCACTCACCGTAGAACTTGTTGTCACCGTTTGCCGGGTTACGTGAGAATGCAACACCTGTTGCAGAGTTGTCACCCATATTTCCGAATACCATTGACTGTACGTTTACAGCTGTACCCCACTCATCTGGAATACCCTCGATACGACGGTATGCGATAGCGCGCTTTCCGTTCCAAGACTTGAACACACCACCGATTGAACCCCAGAGCTGAGCCTCTGCTGAATCTGGGAACTCTGTACCGAGAACCTCCTTTACGCGAACCTTGAAGCGGTCGCAGAGTTCCTTGAGCTCCTCAGCTGTGATGTCTGTGTCAGAAGCGTAGCCCTTAGCGTGCTTAACTTCTTCCATCATTCTGTCGAGCTGCTGGCGGATACCCTGGCCATCAGCTGGTTCGATACCCTCTGCCTTCTCCATTACAACGTCAGAGTACATCATAATGAGACGACGGTATGCATCATATACGAAACGTGGGTTCTGAGTCTTCTCGATCATACCAGGGATAGTCTCAGAGCAGAGACCGATGTTGAGGATTGTATCCATCATACCTGGCATTGAGCTTCTTGCACCTGAACGGCAAGATACGAGGAGCGGATTCTCCTTGTCGCCGAACTTCATACCCATAATCTCCTCAGTCTTCTTGAGAGCCTCGGCTACCTCAGCCTTGAGAGCGTCGTTGTAACCGCCGCCGAGTTCATAATACTCGGTACAGCACTCGGTTGTGATTGTGAAACCTGCAGGAACAGGGATGTTGAGTGTACACATCTCAGCGAGGTTTGCACCCTTACCGCCGAGGAGCTCACGCATTGTTCCATTACCCTCGGCAGTTTTGCCACCGAAGCAATAGACTCTTTTCTTGTTAGTTTCCATAATTGTAAATATTTGATTATTAATAAATAATATCAATAAAAAATTGTGACCGGATCTTTTCTTTGTCAAAAAGGAAAAAATCCGGCGCGAATTTAATCATTTTTCCTGAGAAATCAGCAAAGAATTTGCGTAAAATCAGTCCTCTCCTTCACTGGCCTGTTCAAGAAGTGATGCAAGGATTCCGGCTACTCCACAGCGGCTCCTTTCATTGAAAGTTATACCTGTTGCGGACGGGTCCGGATGGCCGACTGGATAATATGCAATATCCTGAAGAAGAAGCTGGGAGTCAAGATAGTCATAGTCGTTGTCACTGATCTGGATTATGACTCCCGGAATCTCGCTGAAGAGCAGTTTCACGGTGTCGGTTTCCTGATAGGAGGAGATCAGTCCGCATAGGTCAATGGAGGTTCCGCATTCTCCGCACATCGATGCAGCGGCAGTAGCAAGACCGCCGTCGGAAACGGTAGCTCCGGCAATGACGATGCCATCTTCTACCAATTCTCTCACAACCTCATAACAATCAATGAAATAGTCCGGGTCTTGTATGTGAGGTCCTACGCCTCCGTTATGGCCTTGTGTCTGTGCCAGAAGTGAGCCTCCGATCTTGTGCTGACAAGTATCAAAAGGTATATATATCAGCCAGTCGGACGGGTCAGCCTTCATTTTCGAAGGACATTTGCGCCTTTCCGATATCCACGGATGACTGCTCTGGAAAGGTGAATCCTTTACCTGAATTTCCTCCTGAGATTCTTCGTTTGCTTCCAGGTCCTTTTCCGGAAGCCAGGCATAGAATTCCAGAAGGCTTTCCAGATCTGTTTCGTCGAATATATAGTCTTCAAGCTTTACTCCCAGGTCAAAGATGTATCCGCTTGCGGATTCTACAGAATGGTAGAATGCGGCCATATTGCCCAGCGGGCGGGTATTCCATATCCATTTCGCCCATAGATGAAGATTGCCCATACGGAAATGACCCTCGTTCCAGATCCTGTCAATCAATGCTTTGGCTATCCTCTGTCTTGTAAATGCTTCAGGATAGAGCAGTCGGAACGGACGCTCCTTTTCAGCCACCTTGATGCAGTCTTCAAGATATGAATTTTCATTGGCCTGGCTGTATCTGAACGATGTAACAGGCGGATCGGTGGATTCATCCAGGATATCTTCAAATCCTGCACAATCCGCATTTGCTAAATCTTCTTCATTCATACATTCGTTCAGAAGCTCCGCCGGAGTGGCGTCACATCTGATGCCGTCGATGATGTATTGCGAGTATAAAGCTGATTCTTTTTCTGTCATATTCCGCGCAAGTTGGGGATAAACTTTGTAAAAATAGTTAAATTTGTATTCACAACAAGCGATTTTGCGATTATGGACAAGAATTTTTCGGAAAAGGCATATGGTGAGATGATAGGTAAACTGTTCGTGAGGTTTCCTTCCTTTCAGAAGACAGGGGCTTCCGCATACAAGCCGGGCATAGCCAATATGGAGTTCTTCGATCAGCTCGCGGGGCACCCGCACAGGCAATATAGGACAATACATATCGCCGGTACCAACGGCAAAGGATCAGTGTCCAATATGCTGGCATCGGTCCTTGCGGCCCAAGGACTCAAGGTGGGACTTTACACCTCTCCTCATATATTGGACTTCCGTGAAAGAATCCGCGTGGTATGCAAAGAATCCTTTAATCTTATTCCGAAAGAAGATGTCTGGTCCTTCATTCATCAATGGCAGGAAACCTTCGATCATCTGGATATGTCCTTCTTTGAAATAACCACATCGATGGCGTTGACCTGGTTCGCTCAGCAGAACGTGGATGTAGTGGTGCTGGAGACAGGACTTGGCGGACGTCTTGACAGTACCAATATTGTCAATCCGATCCTCAGTATCATTACGAATATAGGTCTCGATCATTGTGATATGCTGGGTGAAACTCTTCCGGAAATCGCTTTTGAAAAGGCTGGAATCATCAAGCCGAAAGTCCCAGTGGTGATAGGGGAGAGTCATCCTGAAACCGATGGCGTTTTTGAACGTAAAGTCTTGTATTCCAATCTTCCCGAGCCTCTGTTTATGGGCAGCCGCACTGCAATTATGTCTCTTTTGACATTTGCTGATAAGGTGGAGCCTGACTTGTGGGCTCAGTATGAGGAAATCCTCCAGGAGATGGATCTCCAGGGGGAGTATCAGAGGAAGAATCTGAGGACGGTGCTGGCGGTATTGGATGTTCTGAGGGTCAAAGGGGATTTTGTGAGGGACGCTTTGATTCATACATCCACTCGTACAGGTTTCCGAGGACGCTGGGAAAAGCTTTATGACAGTCCGTACGTAATCTGTGACATCGGTCATAATGAACACGGATTGAAATACAATTTCGCTCATCTGGAGCGTATGAAGAAGGACGGACAATGCTCAGATCTGATAATCGTATATGGCTCTGTAGCGGACAAGGATGTGGATTCGGTAATCCATCTGATGCCTGAGGACGCAATATATGTGTTCACTCAGGCTCAGGGCAAGCGTGCACTTCCGGCTGAAAATATCCGTGACAGATATCTGACTTTCTGCGAGGAAAATTCACGTTCGATCGGTCGTGTGCATTGTGCAGGCACGGTCGTTGAAGCGATGAATCTTGCTTATGAAATTGCTGCAGGCATTGTCGCAGCTGATACGGATGCACGTCCGCTCATCTATGTGGGCGGAAGCACATATGTCGTGTCGGAAGCTGTTGCAATCCGGAAATGATAAATCTCTAATCCCCAAAATATGAAACGGATTCTTATGATTCTGCTTGCTGTGCTGATTGGCGCAGAGGCTTTCTCGTACCCTGCAGGCAATGACGGGAAAAGGAATGACAGAATAGAGTCTCTTTGGAAAGAATATGAAGATGCTTCACAGAGGGATTATGTGCAGAGAATGACCAATATCCTGGAGAAGATCAAGGCCGAGGCTCTCAAAGAGAGGAGTACCTGGGACTATTACAAGGCTGTCTGTTTCTATGCGAGAGCGAAATCAGCACAAGACTGGAAAGTTTCGGAAGAAGTTCAGAATCAGGCAAAAGAGGAAATCGATTCGTACGGGGAACCGATACTTGATTATTTGCTCAGGAGCGGGAGTATGAGTATGGAGCAGAAACTTGAGTACCTGTCTGAGAATGAGGATAAACTTAAGTCGAGAAAGAATGCTGATGTATATGAAGGGGCGGGAATTGTGTATGAAGATGTTCTTGCTGCTACCTTAAGTGATGATTATCAGTATGTTCTGTGGGATATTCTGACAAGGTCCCATTGTCCTTCTGTAGAAGGGTGCGCTGAGGTGTACAGGCTGCTTTCTGAAAGTCTGGGTGGAATCTATCCTCAGGCGGGTCTTGCCGAGTATATATATATGAAAAGGGTTATCGATCCTGAAAGATCGGATGATGTGGAAAAGGATTTCGGAGCCCTTGCGCTGAAATATAAAGGAAAGGCATTGGGCGTGATGATCAATGAATTCATAATCCAGTTCAAATTTGCAGAGGGAAAGGTCAAAGGTTCGTCTGGATATTTCCGTGAAATGAGGGAGCGTGTGGTGAAGCTGATCAAAGAGAGGGATTCGTTTTATGGCGGATCGGAAAGGGCTTTGGCCGGATATTGTGAAGCATTGGATGATATTTTGGAGCATCTGGATGCCAAGGTGGCGTTTGTGATGGTTAAAGATGCTGATATTCAGGTCGCTATGAGGAATCTGAGCAAGGTCAAGATCAAGGTTTCTGATGAAAAGGAGTCGGTCTTTGATACATTGCTTAATAATCCTGTCAAGAGTTATTATACCCCGGATACATTGACTTTCAGGCTTCCGGATATGGCAGACGGGGACTATAAGATCGAATGCTTTTCAGGAATCACCAAGCTTGGAGAATCTTATTTCTCAAAAAATACATTGTCAATGTCTCTTCGCCAGGATTCGAAGGGCACCTCTATATATGTGGCGGATTATAAGACCGGAAAGCCTGTCGATCGAGTGGACCTTGTGCTGTATAAGGGATATCGCGACCGCAAGGTGGCAGAGTTCAGAGGTTTGTGTCTGAACGGATATACAAGGCTGCCTGAAGATGTGGAGAAGCGACTTGCAGACTATGGCTATACATTGGAGTGTGTCGTGAAGGATGATGACGGCAAAGAAAGACGTATATCACGATATTATACATCCAGAGAATATGCTTCAGATGATGAAACGGTCAGCAGAAATTCATATATATTGCTTGATAAGCCTGCCTATAACCCCGATGAGATATTGAAATTCAAGGCGGTGATTTATGAAAGGAATTCCAAAGACGGCTCGCTCAAAGTTCATCCTTCGGGTATTTATGTCGTGAAACTGGCGGATGCTGATGGGAAAACAGTGGATTTCCAGGAACTGCGTGTCAATGATTTCGGTTCGTTGGCGGGGGAGTTTCCATTGGAATCTCTGACCAGATATGGAAGCTGTACAGTTTCTGTTTATGAAGGAGAACGGATGCTCGGTATGAAGCCGTTTGTTGTAGATGAATATGTACTTCCTACATTTGACGTAACCTTTGATAAGCCTCATAAGGTCTTTTATTCCGGTGATGAGGTCGTAGTCAGCGGAAGATTGGAAAGCTTTGCCGGTCATCCGTTGTCATCGGCTCAGGTGAGTGCTGTGGTTACATTATCCGGAAAGGTGGTTTCGGCGTCGGAGGTGCAGGTGGCTGATGATGGTTCCTTTGTCATTTCCTTCAATGACGTATTGAGGAAGAAAAACTTATGGGAAGAATATTCTGTGGAAGTGAAGGTGACAGATACTACAGGGGAGACTCACTCTTATTTCTTCAATCAGCCGGTGAAAGAAACTCCATATGTGGACTGTAGTCTGCAGAATATAGCTGAAGGAGCCTGTGCTTTATATGAGTCGTCCCGACAGGTGTATGTCGTGGATGGAAGTATGGCATCGGTTGCCTGTGACGCCGGCTATAGATATGGCTTGACCTGCCCGGGTATTCCTATGAAATATAAGGTGCTGAAGGGTAAGGAAATGATTATGGAGGGGGAGACGGTTTCCTCAGATGTGCTCAAACTTGATTTTGCCGGTTATGATCCGGGAATATATGAGTTTGTACTCAGTGTCATCGCTACGGATGGTGAGGGAAGGAAGGTGGAAGGCGAGAAAAGAATGCATATGATCATACTTCCTGATGCTTTTGAGAATGCTTCGGTTCCAGAATGCGTGGAGAATGTATTCCGTGTGGTGAATGATGAGGATATTACATTGCAGGCAGGTGCGGGCAATGGTCCGGTATGGGCTGTAGTGGAACTTTTCGGAAGGACTCGTGAACTTCTCAAGTCTGACCTTGTTCATATCGATAAAGGTTGCTTGAAGACAATAAGTTATGCATATGAAGAGTCGTATCCGGATGCCGTGGAGATGAAAGTGTTGTATTTCCGTAACTCGGAGTGTTATAAATACTCTCATATATGGAGACGTCCTGGGGTTCAGTTGACTTTGCCTCTTAAGTTTATTCGTTTTACCGATGAGAGTCTTCCAGGGGCCAAGTGCTCGGTTTCACTCCAGACTCTTCCGGGTGTAGAGGCGGTAGCTTCTGTCTATGATGTGTCTACAGAACAGATATATGAAAATACCTGGAAACAGATCAAGAGAACACCGGTATCATTGAAACAGGTTAAGGAACTTTCTGTAAGTGGCAGGTTTGGCTATGGCTATTCTATGACGATGGGGGATGCGCATCCTGTAGTTTTGACGGACATACTGTTGTTTGATGATCCATTCTCGGGCCAGGTAGCCGGTCTTGTGCAGGAAGAAATGGTGGTAGTGGGATATGGAGGAGGTGGAATCTTCGGAAGTCGGGCAAGAGCGAAGACAACGGGATTGGCTGTAAATGAGACTCCTTCTCTGGATATGTCCTTTGCAGAAACTGCCCCTGATTCTGCTCCAGCTGAAAGGATCAGAGGTTCGTTTGCTCCGGCATTGGCCTTTGAACCATTCCTATATCCTTCGGATGAGGGCGAGATTTCATTCGATTTCTATGCCTGCGATAAATTATCAACATTCGTCGTGTCTGTATTTGCTCATAATAAACAATTGAATAATAATGTCTTGCGCAGGGAAATGCTGGTGACCTTGCCGATAAAGATCGATCTGGTCCAGCCTCAATATCTTTACAAGGGTGACAGATATGTGCTTAAAGCTGCTGTGTCCAATGCTTCTGGCGCGTCTGTGTCCGGTAATGTGTCAGTAGAAGTGTATGCGGGGGATTCTTATGAAGGTGCGAGACCTGTATGCTCAGATATTTTCAAAGTGGATATTCCTTCCGGTGGCTCTTCTGCTGTGCCATTTGAAGTTCAGGTACCTTCTGATGTGGATGTCTTGGGATTCAAGGTGGTCTTTGCGTCAAAAGATGTTTCAGACGGTGTCTTTGTAACTGTGCCGGTGTGTGAAGCTTCTCAGGTAATACGTGAGGCGCATTCTGATGTACTTCTTTCCGGAATGTCTGAAGAGGATATTATGAATGAGCTGAGGAAGAGATTCGTCAATGGAAGTTCAGTCGGGGCTGAGTATTCGTCGGTGTCTGTGATGGATATGCTGCGCGACGCTCTCCCACTGGTGGTTGAGCCTGATGGGGAAGATGCGGTGACGCAGTCAGAAGCAATGTATGTCAATTTGCTTGCGGCAGGACTTCGAGCTTCAGGTGGTGAGGATGTACCTGAATATGTGGAGGCTGCCCGTGCTGCTGTGGACAGACTTCTGTCTTGCGCAGATGAGGAGGGTGGCTTCGGATGGTTTGAAGGTATGAGACCATCTCCTGTAATTACGGCTCTTGTCCTTGAACGATATGCTGGACTGAGAAACAGAGGATTGCTTACCGTTGTGTCCGATGTCTTGGGTGAGGATGCTTTGGATGATTTCGATGATGCAGTCAATGCGGCAGTGAAATATCTGGATTCTACCTTTTTTGCAGACGCTGACAGACCATTGTGGTATGGGTCGGTTTCTTTATGGCAATATATGAGAGTGCGTTCGATGTATGCGGGTATACCGTTCGACAGATATGCTGCGCGAAAGGCAGTGGGGGTGCTGGATTATATTGAGTTCCAGAAGGATGTCAAGGCTTATCTCGTTCCGAAGAATACTCTTCGTTGGACCGACGGGGCAATATTGTCAAAGGCTCGTATGATCGGTATATTGTACGCTCTGTCTTCTTCTCGTGAGGGTCTGGAGCTGGCGCAGGCTTGGGGGATATCGTCCGGAGCAAAGATGCGTAGATCAATGGCTGTGGAACTTGAATCGTTGAAGGAATATGCCGTGGAGCATCATTCCGGAGGTGTTTATTATCCGAATGCAGTCTTGCCTTGGAGAGGTCTGCTGGAGAGTGAGGCATATGCCCATTCATTGATATGCGATCTTTTCAGAGACCTGTCTGCAGATCCTGATTTTGCGAGCGGTCTTTCTGATCTGGCTGATGACATCCGTCTGTGGATGATGCTTCAGAAAGAAACCCAGCAGTGGTCTTCAGATCCAGGTTTGGTTGAGGCTATGGCTTCGGTATATGATGCTTCGGAGTCGGTGAAGGAGACAAAAGTTGTGGTTTTGTCAAAGAGATTCCTTAAGCCTTTTGAAGAGATCGGTGAGTCTGGAAACGGGTTTGAGGTTTCAGTGAAATATTATAAGGAAACGCCTCATTCGGGCAGAGTGGAATTATCGGTGGGTGACAGGCTTGAAGTCGGTGATAAAGTGATTGCCATATATTCGCTCTGGAGTGAAGAAAACCGCAGCTTCGTACGCCTGTCAGTTCCTCGTCCTGCCTGCTTCCGTCCGCAGAATCAGCTTTCCGGATGGGATGGTGCCTGGTTGAGGCCAATATCTTATGGATTATATAATGTGGTTCCGTATGCTTATAGGGAAGTGCGTGCAGACAGGACTCTTTACTGGATCGACGTCTTCCCTGAAGAGAAATCTACTTTCGAGGAAGTTATGTTTATTACTCAAGAAGGAACGTTTGTGTCTCCAGTGCCAGAGATCGAGTCGCTATATGCTCCTCATTACAGAGCCAATGGCGGTTATTACGGACAATTTATTGTAGAATAGAATCCTTCTGAAGATGAAAGGCGTGCTCCGCCTGCTTTGTGCCGGTGATGCCCATAAAAAAGCCTGATTTTCTGGGATCAGTCGCAAAAGTGTGTGTCTAAGGGCTTAACGTAAAATCCCGGTTGTTCGGGGTCCATCAGAACACTGGACCGCTTTCAGAAACGACCCGTTGAGC
>JAGKTT010000091.1 GCA_021153285.1 Bacteroidia bacterium | reverse complement strand
GATTTCGAGGCGCTGGAGAGGATGGATCTGGAGGGCGTGAAGATTATGTGGACCAATTATCCCAATATGCCTACAGGTGCGTCTGCATATGAAGAACTTTATGCGAAACTCGTTGATTTCGGGCGCAGACACGGGATATTGATATGCAATGACAATCCTTATAGCTTCATTCTCAATGACCGGCCGTTGTCTATTCTGGCCCAGCCTGGAGCAATGGATTGCTGTCTGGAACTTAATTCTTTGAGCAAAGCGCATAATATGGCGGGGTGGCGAATAGGAATGGTCGCCTCTGATGCTGAGGTGATCGCACAGATTCTGAAGGTGAAGAGCCAGATGGATTCGGGTATGTTCAAACCTTTGCAGCTGGCTGCTGTTCAGGCTTTGGCTCAGGGACCGGATTGGTTCCGTGAACTTAATGATGAATATCGCCGCAGACGGATTCTCGCAGGGGAAATCTTTGATATGCTGGGTGTAACATATGATAAGAACAGCTCTGGAATGTTCCTCTGGGGTAAGGTGAGTACAGCCGACGGGCGGCAGCTCTCTGACAGGATCCTGTATGAGGCCGGGGTGTTCATAACTCCTGGGTTCATTTTCGGAAAGAACGGGGACGAATATGTCAGGATATCGCTTTGCTCGAAGCCGCAGGTGCTGAAACAAGCATCTGAGCGGATTAGTAAAATATTGTAGATAAGAAACTTGTAATCCCTTGGATTACAGCCTTTTATATTGTCATATTATGAAAGTGGGAATCGTAGGCCTGGGCCTTATAGGAGGCTCGATGGCGATTGACCTTAAGCGCAGGGGATTTGCCGATGAAATCATCGGCGTGGAAGCGGACGCGGTCAATGCTGCAGCGGCCCTGAAGATAGGGCTGGTGGATCGTGTGGCCCAACTGCAGGACTGCATCGGTGAAAGTGATCTGATCGTGCTGGCAGTTCCGGTAGGTGCGGCTGTCAGGATGCTTCCGATGGTTTTGGACAGGTTCTCGGAACTTGGATGCGGAACGAAGGTCGTTATGGATGTGTGCTCGACAAAGGAACAGCTTGCCCGCGCAGTGAAATATCATCCTTGCCGCAGACAATATGTGGCTTCCCATCCGATGGCAGGAACGGAATATAGTGGCCCGTGGGCTGCAATGCCAGGCCTTTTCGATGCTCACGCCTGCATCATCTGCGACAGTGAAGAATCCGCTCCCAAGGCGGTGCGTATGGTGGAGAGCCTTTATGAGTCATTGAATATGAGGACAATATATATGAATTCGTCCAATCACGATGTTCATACGGCTTATGTCTCTCATATTTCTCACGTGACTTCGTTCGCACTTGCTCTTACGGTTCTGGACAAGGAAAAGGATGAGAAGCATATATTTGATCTAGCATCTGGAGGATTCTCCTCTACAGTCAGACTGGCCAAGAGCAGTCCGGATATGTGGACGCCGATCCTTTCGCAGAACAGGGAGAATGTCCTTCACGTAATGGATACATATATTGAAAAGATGCTGGCTTTCAGACAGGCTATAGATGAGGGAGATGAAGAGGCAGTACGTGGGCTGATCGAGGATGCGAACAGAATAAGAAGAATTATAAGATAACAATAATATGGGAGACAAGAAATTGGAAATCATTCCTTTATATGAGTGGGGAATGTTTACGGAGCCGAGGCCAAGTGTTGTAGCTGGTCCTTGCAGCGCTGAATCAGAAGAACAGGTGATGGAGACTGCTAAAGGACTTAAGGAGATGGGTATCAATGTATTCAGAGCGGGTATCTGGAAACCTAGAACGCATCCGGGATGTTTTGAGGGAGTTGGTGTTGAGGGATTAGAATGGCTTCAGAGAGTGAAGCAGGAGTACGGACTTAAGATTTCTACAGAGGTGGCCAGCGAGAAACACGTAGCAGAGTGCATCAGATATGGTGTGGATCTGGTGTGGCTTGGGGCGAGAACAACGACCAATCCGTTTCTCGTACAGGAAATTGCCGATGCCCTTAAAGGGACAGACATACCTGTGTTAGTGAAGAATCCTGTAAATGCCGACCTGGATCTCTGGATTGGAGCGTTGGAACGTCTGAACAGGGCTGGTATAAAGAAACTGGGAGTGATTCTCCGCGGATTCTCTACGTTTGACAAGATAAAGTATAGAAATGATCCCCAGTGGCAGGTAGCCATCGAGTTCCGTAGCCGCTATCCGGAAATTCCGTTCTTTGTCGATCCAAGCCATCTGGGAGGGCATAAGGATTATATTCTGGAGATTTCTCAGCGCTCGCTTGATCTCGGATTTGAGGGACTTATGATAGAGTCTCATTGTAATCCGACGGTCGCATTGAGCGATGCGAAGCAGCAGCTGACCCCAGACCAGCTTAGCGACTTACTTTATCATCAGATAGTTGTTAGAGAGAAAGATTCTGATGCTCCAGAGTGGAAGGAGAATATTGACCAGCTACGAGCAAAGATTGATGTAATAGATGAAAATATCCTATATGCTCTCGGAACTCGTATGAATGTCAGCAGGCAGATTGGAGAATACAAGAAGGAAAACAACATCGCGATTCTTCAGACTTCCAGATGGGATAAGGTTCTCTCGAAAGTCGTGGAGAAGGGAAATAATTATGGCCTTACAGCGAATTTCCTCAAAGATGTGTTCACTGCCATCCACGAGGCTTCGGTGGAAGTACAGAATGAGATAATCTCAAGGAAGGATTAGGATTGCTTCAGACACTCGTCGAGCAATGAACTGAAGATGTTCCTGTCTCCATCGGTGAGGAATTCCACTTTGATGGGGGCGTGGAACATTCTTTGTTTCATACCTCCAGGGATGAAACGGCAGTCACGTACTCTCTGACAGTCCTTTTCTGTGGTCATAATCACTGACGTAGGGTAATTGTCGGCAGCATCCCTTATCGAATGCATATCCACGCGGGTGAACTTGTGATGGTCAGGGAAATTGAAATGTTTGACTATCTTGTAATTGCCGCAGAGGTAATTCCTGAAAGGAGTGTCATTTGCAATGCCGGAAAACAGTATCAGTCTCTTGGCATAAAGGTACCTCGGGTCGCCTTCAGGAAAAATAGGCTTGGCTGTGTCGTATGCTATTGACGTAAAAAGGATGTGCTGTTTCTTTCCTTTCTTTCTTGTACCTGTTCCTGTGGCCGGGTCATATTCCTTCATTCCGAGATTGGACGCCCATCTGGCCCTCTGCTGGTCGTCAATGTATGT
>JAGKTT010000041.1 GCA_021153285.1 Bacteroidia bacterium | reverse complement strand
CATCAGACGCCAAAGCTTTCCCGGCTGGGTGTAGTAGTCGCTGTCGTATTCCCGCTCGTCATAGCTGAACACATCTCCCATAGCAGCTAACGGAGGCTCCTTTGATGAAGGCTTTTCCTTCCATTCGCCGTAACTGTTAGGTTCATATGATACAGCGGCGCCCATATTGCCGTCGGTTCGCATCTGACCGTCACGGTGGAAGGAGTGGAACGGGCAACGAGGACGGTTTACCGGGATTTCGTTGTAATTCACTCCGAGGCGATATCGCTGAGCGTCGCCATATGAAAAGAGACGTCCCTGGAGCATCTTGTCAGGGGAGAAACCTATGCCCTCGATGATATTTGCCGGATTGAATGCGGCCTGCTCCACTTCGGCAAAGAAGTTCTCCGGATTGCGGTTCAACTCCAGTATTCCCACATCGTGGAGAGGGAAGTCTCCGTGATACCACACCTTGGTAAGGTCGAACGGATTGATCTCGTAGTTCCTGGCCTGTTCCTCGGTCATCAGCTGCACCTGCATCAGCCAGCGTGGATAGTCACCTCTTTCGATGGCCTCGAACAGGTCACGTTGATGCGACTCTCTGTCCTTTGCGATAATTGTTTCCGCCTCAGCATCTGTTAAGTTCTTAATCCCCTGGAGTGTCCTCAGATGGAACTTTACCCACGTACGGCGGTTCTCTGCATCATAGAAACTGTATGTGTGACTTCCGAATCCGTGCATATGACGGAAAGATGCGGGAATGCCGCGTGGCGACATAGTGATTGTCACCTGATGCAACGCCTCAGGAAGGAGAGTCCAGAAATCCCAGTTGGAATTGGCGGAGCGCATACCGGAACGCGGATCACGTTTGATGGCGTGGTTCAGGTCAGGGAACTTCAACGGGTCGCGAAGGAAGAATACAGGAGTGTTGTTGCCCACAAGGTCCCAGTTGCCCGAGTCAGTATAGAACTTCATTGCGAATCCTCTGATGTCACGCTCCGCATCTGCCGCCCCACGTTCGCCTGCAACAGTGGAGAAACGTACGAAGCACGGGGTCTGCTTTCCCACTTCGGCAAATATTGATGCGCGGGTGTATTTTGTGATGTCGTGGGTGACGGTGAATGTTCCATATGCTCCCGCACCTTTTGCGTGCATTCTTCTCTCAGGGATGACCTCTCTGTCGAAATGGGCCATCTTTTCAAGAAGCCAGGTGTCCTGCAATGTCACAGGTCCGCGATGGCCAGCAGTCTGAGTGTTCTGATTGTCCGGAATGGGACGGCCGTTCTCCGAGGTGAGGTGTTTCTTGTCGTTCGTTTTCATATCGTGAAAAATTAGATGAAAACGCCGATACCGAAAAGTGTGCCAGATAAACGGATAGCTTGCCAAGCGCTTTATATTTCCATTTAGTGAATTCAGGTCCTGATTACTCCTTCTTCAGCGCCTCGGCAGGGTTGGTGTGCATAAGACGGAGGGCTTGTAGTGTGATAGAGGCTACAACAATCATCAACACAAGGGAAAGGGATTCGATGTAAATCCAAAATGTATTCTCTATGCGAACCGGATAGCTTTGCAACCATTTGTCAATGTAGAGATAAGCAACCGGAACAGCTATGACGGATGCAATCAATATTGGAACTGTAAAGTTCCATACCATATCCCAAAAGACTTTCTTCTGTGATGCACCGAAAACTTTATTTATGGCTGTATCGTGTGTCTTCATCTGAGAGTAATAGCTGCTGATCGCCACAATCGCCATAATGGTCAGCAATACGCACAGAACCCCAAAAGTACTGATCATCACAATGGAGTTCTTTTCTTTAATGAATGTTTCCTGCAATTGATCCGTCATACTTGAAATCTCGAAATCATTGATGGAGACTTCTTTCAATCTGTCAGATATCTCTGCAATTGCCTGATGTTCTTCTGTATTGCATTTGATGACATTTAGTGGGATCCAGTCAGCTGGCATTATTGTAATGCAGTTGACACCATCCGTTACCGTGGTAATATTGCCGAACCTAAAGTCTTTGACGACTCCTGAGCACACAGTCTTTATGTCCTCCGGGTCAATGCCTTGAACTTCATAAGACTTCATAATGCTCTGGTATCCGCTTTCTGTAATGAATTTATCCCATACATTTATCTCGCTGTTGAATTGTTCAGCAATCTCTATTCCGAGAACCTCCAGTGCTGAAATGCTACAATCCAACCTGTTGAGTTTTATCATATCGTTACCTATACGTGCCTGGGTGGATCCGGAACTTAACTGTACGGGAGATCTTCCTATTTTGCCGATGCCTTTCACGCAAGGAAGGTTAGCAAGATGATTCTCGATATCAAGTCCATCACATCCTTGCAATGTAAGCACTCTCTCAGTGTCATAACCAAGTGGTGCATCAATCATCTTTCGGGTCTGAAAGAACATCGCAATGGCAATTGATATGATTATAATGCATATACCGCCTTGGATACCGATAAATGCCTTGGCAAAGAATTCCTTGTCAGTTCTTCTTGTTTCTCCCTTCACGGCATTGATCGGATCAACTAATGTTGAGCTGAAGGCAGGTATGATTCCTGACAGAAGGGATGTGACGATAATTATTATAATTGCCCAAACGACTTCAACAGCATTACTGAAGACATCAATCTCGCAGCGAAGAAGTTCTGACGCAGACCCCTCGAGACTTATAGCCAGAATTATTCCCAGTCCAAATGCTACGGATGTCAGCACCAATGACTCTGCTATAATTTTGATTGACGTCCTTACCTTGTCTGTTCCAAGCAGCATTCGTATTGAAAACTCCTTTATCCTGAAACGCGAAAATGCCAATGTCAGGAATATATAGTTTAGGATGGCGAAAACCAGCAGAATGACACAGAACAATGTGAATGTCTTTTGCAAAGCTCGATCATATAAATTTTCAAAAGGAGCTGGATCACCAATATTGACATCAAGCTCACTTAATTTTGTAAATGTAAGTTTTGGTGCCAGTTTTTCTGTGAACATAAAAGCATCGCATCCATTGTATATGCTTTCAGCAAGTTCAGTAAGATCCGCATCGTCACTTATATGAAGCAGGTTTCCGCACGGGAAAAGAGCGTCTTTCTGATAATCATAGAAATTCTGATTTATGACAATATCTGCGTTCAGGATTTGTGTCTTTTCCACATCTTCAAAGACACCAGTGATTGTCAAAGTGACATTACTATCTTCCATACAGCAGACTACCTGTTTTCCAATAGGCCTATCCCCGGGAAACATCCTGTCTGCAAAAGACTCGGAAACGACAGCAAAATGATTATTCGCTAATACATCAGAGGCATTTCCATATGTCAACTTATAAGGCAGAAATTCGAAAAAATTACTGCTGACAGCAAGAACATCGTCTTCGAATGCATTACCATCTGCAGATAAATGAAGATATAGTTCGGTAAACTGACAATAATCTTCTACTTCCGGACATTTTTCAAAAGAATTGCCAAGGATATTGAATGAACTTGCCTTGTTTATAAAGTGGCAAACAAAAATGTCCTCCTTGTCATCAATATCTTTGTCATATGAGATACTGTCAATGATATATGAGCTTAGCAGATTCACAAACGCCAATGCAATGCTCAGCCCCACCACCTCAATGGCGGTGTAAAGTTTATTTCGGCTCAGGAATTTCAGGTAACTTTTCATTATATCTTAAAACGTGTTGTGTAAGTTGTTGTAAATTAATCACTTCCTTGAACTGCGTGCTCCCCATTGGAGGTGCGCAACTTCTGTAAGTTGCTGTGTGCTAGCGCATTGCATTTTGTGCTATTCCTTCTTCAGCGCCTCGGCCGGGTTGGTGCGCATAAGGCGGAGGGCCTGGATGATGACGGAGGACAGGGTAACCAACAGGACCAGTGCCAATGCTCCGAGGTAGATTGCAGGGGAGTTATCTATGCGGACGAGATAGTTCTGCAGCCAGTGCCCCATATAGAAATATGAAACCGGGAGTGCCACGGCGGCACCTATGAGCACCGGATAAATGAATCCCCACACCGTACGCCAGAAGATCTGCTTTCGAGAAACGCCGAACACCTTACGGACCGCAGTGTCGTGTGTGCTTATCTGTTCATAGTAACTGCTCAATGCTGCGATTGCCAGTGCTGTAAGCAGGATGCTTATGAGTGAGAAGACTGCGACCAGCCTCATCAGTTTGCTTTCCTCCTCGTAGTTCAAGAGATTGGCTTCTTCAAGTGTCTGGATAGTCAGCTGCGGCGTGTCCTCTCCCTTCTCCACGAAGAACCTACGGATCTGTTCTTTTGCTTCGTCCTGGTCGCCCGACACCTTGATCAGGATATTACCTCTGAAATATTGTGAATAGTCATCCTTGATGACAATGTCAAAGATTGTATTCTCCGGCGATATTTCCTTCACGCTTCCGAAATGGAGGTCATCAAGAATTCCGATATACTTGTTCTTCCAGGCTGACATATTCAGCGAGGCAGCCAATTGCAAACCTTTTTCAGTTGTATATGCATTCTGGAGTGACACTCCTGACAATTCAATATACTCTTTCACTTTAATGCCAAGCATATCAAAGGCATTCTGGTCCATTCGGAGCGGAACCCAGTTCACTCCCTTCAGTTCCTGCGGATACACATATCTGACGAATGAATTGCTGGCGATGCCGACTTTTTCGACAAAATGCATCTGGCTCAGTTCACCAATATATTTCTTATAGTCATCTCCCATCACTGATATAATGTTGTGAGTATTGTATCCGACAGGATAATCTGTCATTTTATGAGTCTGTTTGGTAATGACAATTCCCACAACGACGGTAGCCAGACATATTGCACTCTGAATGCCGATGAAGACCTTTCCGATGTATGATTTGTCCTGATAACGGCTTTCGCCTCTGATAACATCGATTGGACGATATCTTCGATTCATCAAAGCATTGACTCCTCCTGCTATCAATGCCGTTACAAATGCGGTGATAAAGGTAGCAGCAAAGACGCTACCGCTACCTAATGGATCGATATTGACGCTTAACAATGAAGACAGTTC
Organism: Bacteroidia bacterium; assembly: GCA_021153285.1. GTDB lineage: Bacteria > Bacteroidota > Bacteroidia > Bacteroidales > UBA932 > Cryptobacteroides. The sequence continues at coordinate 12,330 of JAGKTT010000041.1, read as the reverse complement.
AGTCTTTAATGCCAAAACTAACACAATCGCCAGGATGTATGAACTGACGACAAGGATGAATGCCTCAGCAATGCCTCGGATGAATGTCTCAGCTCTGGAGGTTCCCAGCAGTGATCTGGTAGCCGCCTCTTTAAGGCGGAAACGCGAGAAAGCAAGAGTCAGCGAAATGTAATTAAGAAGTGAGAATGCCAATATGACTATGCATATCAGCACAAACATCTTGAACAGCACCGGATCCGAAATGTGGCGGTATCCTGGGCAGTCAATTTCACCGTCCTTGATATCTTCAAAAGGCATTATCCCTAATTCCTGAAGGGATCTTCTGTCATATTCATCTGCTGCCGGATAGCTCCTGATCGAACGAAGGATTGCGTCTATGTTGTCTGGAGAGTCAGTTCGAAACATACACTCCTGACGTCCCATCGAGTTATTTCCACCTTTCAGATAGACATCGCCTTCCGGAAGCACACACTTTCCCAGTCCGTCAATTACTCCGGTGATTCTATATGTAGTGTATTCCTTCTTTTCAGGTATATCCGCAACTATAAATGCGGCGCTTAAATCCCCGATGACAGGCAGACTTATAGTCTTGCCGATCGGATCCTCATTGGGGAACAGAGTATCTGCTGCTTTTCTGGACAATACAACGGCGTCATTCGCCTGCAATGCCTCGCCAGCAGTGCCTGTGGTGAGTTCAAATCCGAAGAATGTAAAGTAATTCGGTGTCACAAACATAGGAGTGACAAGCAAGCTGTCATTCTTCTCTGTCTTGAGACTAAGCTGCAAGGCATCATAAAACTGACACCACTCCCTTACTTGAGGGATAGTAGGGAGTATCTCGCCCATATTGCCGAACGTGCCGCTCATACTTCCAGCCCAATCAGTATTGGTAGTCAAGGAATATATCTCATCAGCATCCTTGATGTTGTCATTCACCTGACTCTTGTCGATCAGTACAGCTCCAAGTATTATCACAAACGTCAATGCAATGCTCAGCCCCACCACCTCAATGGCGGTGTACAGCTTGTTTCGGCTTAAAAATCTCAGGTAACTTTTCATATTGTTTTGCATTTCTCTTTTCCGTCCGGGAAACAAGCCTTTTTCCCGGATGGGTTTTCTGACTATCTATACTGAAAACAAAATCCCGACGCTATGGGCATCGGGAGAAAAGAATGTATGTTTATGTTCTATTTATGCAGGTATACCTTGTTCATAAAGAAATTCTGGAGCGAAACCGATTTCATTGTTCCAGTCAACGGAAAACGCATCAAGCTTAAAGTTCTTGAAATATTCTATATCCTGAAGTTTTGTGCAGATACCTTTATCGTATAGCCTTGTGAAGTCAAATAATTTGACCTCACCAGTGTTAAAAGTAAGTTCGAGGATATAGCCCGATACATACTTTGCCGAAGTAATATAAATCAGTTCCATATCTGGTTACTTTAAAGGTTCAATTTTAAGGAAACTTTCACAGTTCTCAAGTCGGCGCCAATTCTCCATAAGTTCGTCCTTGTGAAGGTCAAGCCAGTCATAGACGAGATCTCTGGCATATCTGTTCCTCCTCTAAGTAGTTACATTCGCAAATATACGAATTTCTGTTCTCAAAGCAAATGCTGTGCAAGGATTCACACTTCTTTCGTCTTGTTTCAGTATGTCAAAGAACTCTCATTTTTTGTACCCGGCCAGGGCTATTCCTTCTTCAATGCCTCGGCAGGATTGGTGCGGGCGGCGCGGAGGCTCTGCCAGAGGACGGCCAGCAGGGAGATCGCGAATGAAATGGCGGTGGCGAGGGCGACGTACCAGCCCCAGCCGGGGATGGTGGCAAGATCGAACCAGGTCTGTTCCATTACAAGCCATACTGTCACCGGCACGGCAACTACATTGGCGATCAGGGTAATCCTGAGGAATGACTTGAGCGTGCGTCTGGTCTCGGATGTTATCGTTCCTCCAAATACCTTTCGTACCGCAGTCTCGTGTGTGCTTTCGTCAGCATAGTATATGCTCATTCCTATCATTCCGAGTATAGCGATCAATACAATCATAAAAGCAATGCCAGTGACTACATTCTTTATGAACTCGATCTTCTGCAGGTCACGTTCGAGAATCTCAGTGAGGTACATAGACTCACGTCCGATATGCCTTGGGTCCACAACCTTGCAGCCGCTTATCTTCTCGTATGTTTCAGCAATGACCTTCCTTGCCTGTTCGTGGTCTCCGTTTGTTCTGATGATGTAGGCGAGGTTGTAGTCGTTGACATATTCCTTAGGGAAAACGTAAACAAATCCAGCCGGCTTGTCATCTGCTAATGTAGGTACTCCGTTTGCCGGAAAATCCTCAATGACTCCCAAAAATTTAAAGCTTGCATCAGTGTCGTCGAACTCTTCCTGCAGGAATTCACTCTTGTCGAAAATTTCCTTGAACGATTCTGTCATCCATATGCCGTATGGTCCATCACTATACCTTTCTGTGATGTTGAACCTGTATATGTCAAAAGCCTCCGGAGTGCAATAGAACTGATGGCTATTCCTAGTCTGGTTGCCATCCTCATCCAGCCATAGTCCGCCCGTATAACTGCTGAATACAGTACTGTTCGTATAATCCACAGCCTCGATTTCTGGATGCGTTAGCAGTTCGCTCCGAAGAGCATCATAATGAGTGAAACAGTTTGATTCAGGTTCCAGTCTGTCGCTTGGAAGGAGATAGAACAGGTCCTCGTGATCGCATCCGCTGTCTACATTGATCATATTGTCATAGCCAACCTGCAGAATGATGCTGAAGGTTATGAAGGCTGTGGCAAGGACCGTCTGTACGCAGATGAATACCTTGTTCAATATGGTCTTTCTGTTGAACCTGAATGTGCCTTTAGTCACATCAAGAGCACTGAAACGAGAAACATAATATGCTGGAATGAAACCGGATAGGGCAGAGGTTATAATCAGTATTGCCATAACCGCAACCACAGTCAACGGTTCGAATGATATGCTGAATCTGCTGCCCAGACCGTCATACCCTTGAAGAAGATCGTTGATGCCTGGAAGGGCGCCTACAGCGATGCAGACTCCCAGGAATGTACAGAATAAGGTGATGACCAAGGCCTCTTTGAAATACTGGAAATATGTAGCGTTCTTCTGCGAACCAAGCAGATTCTTTGTGGCCGCTTCCTTGGCTCTCTTTCCTGCCAGTGCTACATTCAGATTGACATAGTTCATCAATGCCATAATCAGAAGCAACACGACGAGGATGACGACGATCCTGATCGCGAAGACAGTGTTCACAGTGAAGTATTCATTGGTTCCGTCGTATGTTATTTCATCAAATCTGACAAGGCTGCATTGCTCGTCAGCGAGGCGATTCTTGAAGGTGCTTATGAAATTCTCACGATAGTGTTCCGACCATTCATCGCCTTGTGCCGAAACCGTCTCGTCGATATACCTGTCGCCATAGTCCTGATAGTGTTTTACCGTATGCTCTCTGACTTTTCTTTCTGCTTCGTCCGGATCGACACCGTCCTTGAACTTTACCATAGTAACCATTCCGGAAAGCATTTCCTGGAAGGGGAGTGACGGATACTTTTCACCTCGTGCAGACATCGCCATAATCATATCGTTGTACTTGATCAGACCATCTCCGAAGTCTTTATAGATCGCTGTAATGATATAGTCCTTGTCCAGGAGCGTCACGTTCTTTCCTATGGCATCGCCTTCCGGGAAATACGTATTGGCAAAGGTCTCTGAAATTCCGACCTCGGATGGAACTTTAAGAAAACCGGCATCGCCTTCAATGAACTCACGTGGGAAGAACTCGAAGAAGTTCTCCTCGCACCAGTTGATCTTCACGCAGTCCGCGTTCTTGAGGGTGAAATGTCCCGGATACAGGAGCATAGTGCTGGTACATTCGATTTCCGGAATGTTGTCCGAAAGATGTTCGCCGAGCGCCCAGGTCGTATGCATTGAATTCTGATAGCACACGGCGTAGATGTCCTCATACTCAGGATTTTCGTGACCCATCTTCACGATGTTCACCAGCCAGCTTGTAAGTATGATCACAAAGGCCAGTGACACGCTCAATCCCACCACCTGAATGGCAGTGTATCTCTTGTTCTTCCAAAGGAATCTCAGGTAACTTTTCATTGCTTCATATTTAAAAAGCCGGAAAGGGAATGTAATCATACTACCCATTTATGATGCATTATTCCGCTGAACACTCCCTTTCCGGCGGGAGTTTTATTCTATTCTTTCTTCAGCGCCTCGGCGGGGTTGGCGCGCATAAGGCGGAGGGCTTGTGCGGAGATTGCGGCGGTGACTATCGCCAGTATGACTGCCAATGCGGAAATGTAGATGGCAGGGGAGTTCTCTGTGCGAAGTGCATATCCTTCGAGCCAGCGGTCTATCACGCTCCAGGCGACCGGAATTGCAATGACTGCGGAGATCAGTACCGGCAGCACGAAATCAGACACCATCTTCATTACCAGTTCCTTACGTGAGCATCCGAATACATTGCGCACGGCATTGTCCTTCTCATTGGATTTCGAATGGTAGCTGCTCAGCCCTACAATCGTCAAGACAGTCATCAGAATGCATAGGATCGAGAATCCGCTCAGCAGCTTCAGGATATTCTGTTCCTCGCGTATCTCTACCTGAAGGGAATCCATCAGTGTATTAACGAAAAAGATATCGTCATTATATCCCTTAGAATAATAGAATTCCTTGATCTGCCTTATCGTTTCGTTTATATTCATTTCAGTCTTGATACAAATCTGTCTGCCTGTGGTGGTCGTGAAGTCATTAAAGATGCTTATGCCCATAAACTTTCCTCCTGTCTCTTCCAGAATGCTTCCCAACTTGAGGTCAGTTACTATTCCACAGACAGGAGTGTCACGCCACATATAGTTGATCATATTGCCGTATCTGAATTCAGTGATGCTTTCGTATGTACTTTTACATAGATATAGGTTCTCGGCATCAGTTGCGGGAGAAAACTCCTCGAGGATGTCTATGCCCAGGATATCAAAGTATGTATGGTCTCCCTCCAAGACTCTCAGTTCCCCCGAGTTTCCATTCTTGTCAGCAATTACTGATGCTCCCGTACCATCAGGAGTGTTTAGATATGAACCGATCTTGCTGACGTATGGCTGTGTCTTCAACTCGTCATAGAACCGGTTTGCATCCTTATCCAGAAATGATACGAGTATGACTCCTTCTGTCTCATAACCTAACGGCTGGTTTATCAGATGCCTGGTCTGGCGGTTGATGCCGAAACATATTGACAGGGCTCCAATGCTCAGCAATCCGGCAATGCCTATGAATAGTTTTCCGAATATGGTCTTGTCCTTGTACCTTGCTTCGCCTTTGATTACGTTTATTGCATTGTATGATGACAATATCATTGAAGGAACTGCACTGGCAAGACCGCCCATAAGAAGCAGAATGCCCATAAGCACCATATATTCGTTTATATGTGACAGAGGGTGGATTTCTGTTCCAAGTATTCTTCCTACGGGTTCTTTGAATCCCAATGCGATCAGCACCGCGATGATGCACGATGCCAGCAGCAGCGCGAACGCTTCGCAGAAGCATCTGTTGATGATACCTCTCCGGTCTGTTCCCAGAAGCTGTCTGGTCGCAATCTCCTTGATCCTGAACCTTGAGAATGCTATTGTAAGAACCACATAGTCAAGCAGTGCGACTATCGTCAGGAATATGCACATTATAAGGTATATGCCGAAAAGCTTTACGTTTCTTAGATTTCTGAAGAAGAAACCTGCTCCCGGATCCTCATCTTTTGCAATCTTTTTGATGTCGTCAAACTTGGTTAGCTTCACAACCTTGCTATAAGGGTCATCGCCGGATTGGTTTGGAGTCTTTCTGTATTCTTCTGTCAGTTTTTCAGCCAAGGCTTCTGAGTCTGTTCCTTTGGCAATCCTCACGAAGCTAAGTTCGCTTATATGCATCATTCCACAGAAGTTTACTTTCTGCAGCTCACGGAACAGGTCGATGCTGATGAGTATGTCAGGCTCATTGAAGATAGTTTTGGAGAAAGGTTTGAAGACACCGGTGACGGTAAGATTGACGTCAATATCAGTCATCTCTGTATAATAACCTGAATAGGCATTGCCTTCAAAGAACCTTATTTCTTTGCCAATGGCCTCTTCGTCAGGGAACAGAATGCCCGCAAGCTCTTCCGAAATGATGACGGAATACTTTGACTGTAAGGCGCTTTCGGGATTGCCATAGACTAGTGGGAATGTGAAGAAATCAAAGAAGTTTTCTGATGCGGCTGCTGTGGAGACGTTGATTTCCGTATTGCCATAGGTGACGATACTGGCTCCTGAAATCAGCCCGTTTCCGTCACTTCTTGCAAAGAAACTGCTTGATTCTCCAATCTCCGGGAACTTTTCATAAAGTCCCGGCACCTCATAAATAGAGGTAATGTCGTATGAGCTGTAACAAATGTGGATGTCATCAGTGTTCCGGAGACTTTCGTTCACGCTCATATCATCCACGATATAAGCGCTGAGCACTATCACAAATGCCAACGCAAGGCTCAGACCGACGATCTCAATCGCGGTGTACAGCTTGTTTCTGGATAGGAATCTAAGGTAGCTTTTCATTGGTTCTTTTTGTAGAGTTTACAGCGTAATCATTATTGTTGAGGTGAAGATATGTGTAATGTGTATTTGCTTGAGAGTTAATATTTTACATATTCTTTGGCCGGTAAATATTCCGACCCTTGATTCGTTAATTATTTGATTGTAAGTACATTATCGCTCACGTTCTACTCTTTCTTCAATGCCTCGGCGGGGTTGGTGCGTGCGGCACGGATAGTTTGCCAAAGTACGGAGCCCAGGGAGATTGAGAAGGAAATCAGGATACAGACTACATATATGATCCAGATGTCCGTTATCTTGTCGGCGAAACTAAGCAGGATTGTCGAAAAGGCGGCTGCGGCTAAAGGTATTGCAATCAGATTTGCAATCAAGGTAATCTTGACAAATGTCATCAAATTTCTCTTCAGTTCAGACTCGGAGGTTCCTCCAAAGAGTTTCCTGATCGCAATTTCCTTTTCGCGTTCAGTGGCAAAGTAGATGCTGATTCCTGTAAGACCCATAACTCCAAGAATGAATATGATTCCTAGCAACTTCTCCAATAGGTCATTCAGTCCCTTCCAAGGAGCCAATCCGTCCTCATTTATCTCCTTTATATACATCGATGTCATTCCGAATTCTCTCAAATCCTGGACTTCGATTCCCGTAACTTCTTCGTATACTGATGCAATTGCTTTCCGTGCCTTCTTATGATCATCGATTGTCCTGATAACCATTGAATTATCTTTGGCATTTCCGACCACTACAACAGCAGGAAAGTCGTCTATATTGTTCTGTCCGCCTCCAGTAGGGATATTCTCAATCATTCCGGCAATACGATAGTCTCCGAAATTCCAGCTTAGCAAATCCTTGAAATGCTCCGGATAAATGCTTTCGGTCTTTGCTGCTTCCGGAGTCATCCATATTCCCCTGAGGTTGGTTGTGTCGTTTACAGTCATAATGTCGAAACCGAAAATATCGAAGGCTTCTTCTGTACATTCAACACAACTTAGGTATATCCTGTCACCATTTGTCGATTCATAAGTGATGGATGTAAGACTTGATGGAACGCGGTTCGAATGTCCCACGGCAATGACTTCCGGACGTTTCTCCAATTCCGACTTCAATGTTTCCGGTGACAGATTGACACCGTAGTCCGGCATAAGGAAGAACACATCGTCTATGTCGCAGTTGTATTCCATATCCATATACTTGTCGTACTGGGCATTGAATATCAATGTGACTGCAAGAAGAAGGACAGTCAGAATGGTCTGTATGCAAATGAACACCTTTGTCATTGTCTTCTTGCTATGGTATCTGAAATTACCTTTGGCAATATCCAGCGGGGTGAATCGCGAAACTATCGAAGCAGGAATAAGTCCTGTTACCAATGTCAGTACCAGAATAAATACTATATAGGCACATATATCCAAGAATGAATATCCGACGGTGATAACACCATCGCTTTCTATTGTCTGAAAGAATGTGCTTATCATATCTGTAGTCACCCCTGTCAACAGCATTCCCACCCCGAAGCATATCAGATTCATTATCAATGCCTCTCTCAGGAACAGCAATATGACTTGTCTTCTTCCAGCTCCTACAAGTTTACGCGTGGCAATCTCCTTGGCCCTGCGAGTCGAGAGTGCAACATTTAGATTGATATAATTGATTACTGCGAATATCAGAAGAACAACAGCTATTACGCAAACAATGATGAATCCGCCGCCTCCGCATTCGTTAAGCTGATAATTGTCTTTTGTCGTAATCTTTGAGTAAGGTACAATATCATACCTTTCCGGTCTCTTGAAACTGTACTGATTCTCGAACTCTTTATCATCCATCGGTCCCCAATAGGCAGCACAAGCTTCCTGAACTTTCTTTTTCAGTATGTCATAATCTGTTCCTTCCTGTACTTTGAAGAAAGTCATTATGAGAATGTTGTTTCCCCAAAACGCCATATCTGGCTCGCTCGGATTTTCGACGCGGGGGATCATCATATCGTATTTCTTGAATCTTGGGTCCTGGCAGTCTTTGAATATCCCGGATATGACATATGATTCGGATCCGAGATTAAGAGTTCGGCCGATCACATTGCCATTCTCTGAAATCTGATTTGCAAAAGACTCTGATACAGCCATCGCGGTCTTAGCCTCTGTATCAAGCCCGCCGGCAACGAATTCGTGAGGGAAGAAATAGAAGAAATTACTGTCATATCTGATGTATGACGCCATCTTTCCGTCCACCTCAAATGTATAATTCCCGGACAGATGTGATGGAGAGCTTACGATCTCAATCTCAGGAATGTTTTCTAGAAGATATTGTCCGATATTCGGTGATGAGCATTGCATTCTGGCAACGCTGAGGCTATAGATGTTTTCGTGATCAGGATGTGCGTGGTTAACTTCATTAAGCCTCAGCAGATAGCTGAGCAGGGGCACTGCAACAGCAATAGCGACACTCAATCCGAGTATCTCGATCGCGGTATATAGTTTGTTCCTAGACAGGAATCTTAAATAGCTTTTCATAATATTCAAATGTTATTCTTTCAATACTCCCGAATTTACTCCGTCTTCAACGCCTCCGCAGGATCGGTATTCGCAGCCTTCCAGGAGCGGACAGTCACAAGTGCGACAGTAACGGCAAGGACGAGAACTAAAGCTACGATATATATCCAGTATGGGGGTTCGATCCTGTTTGCAAATTGTTCCAACCATCGTGAAGAGAACATCTTTGAAACAGGTGCGGCAATGATGAAACAGATGAGTACGATGCCAATATATCTGCTATTGAGCATTGAAACCATCTGCATAGTAGTTCCTCCATATACCTTACGAACTGCAATTTCGCTTCGACGGTATTGAGTCTCAAACATTACGATGCCGAACACTCCCATCAGTGCAATTACAATCGCCAATATTGCAAACAGGCCAATAAGCACCATATCCTTCTTCGTCTGTTCATACAGGCTCTCAACCCATTCTTCCAAGTAATGGAGCTCAGGCTCATCGGCAGCTGGTGCAAGTTCCTTTGAAATACTCTTGACATAGTCGGCAAATCCCTTGAAATCAGCCCCTGCACGCAGACGGATATAGAAATGACTCATCCTGTCTTTTTCGGAAACACAGTAGAATGCCTGATACTCGTCAGGTTGACTTACCGATGTCAAACGAACATCTCGTATGATGCCGACATATTTCATAGCACCTTCTTCGTGTCCCAATGGTATACCGATATCTCGGTGCATCTGCTGAGTCATAACAATCTCATTAGTTCGGTCCGATGATGGGGTAAAGCCGTTTCCTTCGAGAATGTCAAAGCCAAAGAAATCAAGAAAATTCCAACGGACTCCGTTTGACTTCATTGAATAATCCCTTTCCTGATAAACTCGTCCCCATCTCTGGTTGCAGCTGAGAAGATTCATCTGGGAGGCTGTTACATTTTCTGCATCAGGGTGTTGCACGAGACGCTCTATGACAGTTTCAGATCGGGTGCCCAAATCCCAAGAAGCAAATGTCACTACATTTTCCCTGTCAAATCCCAGATCGTATGTAGTCATATACCTGTATTGGAGGTAGAAGACTGCTGTTGTGATAATCAATACCATAGCAACGGTAAACTGTAGCCCCACCATTACAGCACGCAGCTTTCGTCCAGTTGCAGATTGTGCAAAACCATTCCTGACTCCTAATGACGCATTGAAGCGAGTGATGTAGAACGCCGGATAGAGTGCAGCTCCAAACGCCAGCAGCACCATCAAGGCAAGAATCATCATAAAGACCGGAATATTGTCAGCAATAGAAAGGGAACAGATTGAAAAATCAGTTATGAAACTATCCTTGATTGCTATTATGACACATAAAGTCAATGCCATTGACAGCAAGACAAATCCGATTGCCTCAAACAGAAAGTTCCAACGCAATGATCTCTGACTCGCACCGAACACTTTGCACACATTGACAGATCGCATACGTATCGGAACGAGAGCAAAGAAGAAATTGATAAAGTTAATAAAGGCTATAAGCACAATTATCAACGCTATACTCGACAGAATAATAGGAGTTGACTTCTTACCTGTCTGAAAATTACCGGAATCGTGGAACTCCGTATAGTACATATTATCAACGCGTACGAGACGTGTGGCGAGCATATGAGCCCCATTCTCTATCTCGGCTTCTATTTCAGCTTTATATTCTGGCTCTTCCTCGATCCATTCTTTCGCCATTCCAAGATACCACTCAGCATAACGCTGCTTGAAAACATCGATATATCCGTATAAATCAGTCCCTTCCTTAAAACGTACGTAGTTGCAGTAGTTCCAATTATTGGTTTCTGTGGTATAAACTTTCTCATCGTGTTGCATTATGCCCCAATGTCCGAAAATGCAATTTTTCGGCATATCCTCGTATATGGCTACGACTGTCTGCTGGTGAGCAGGTTTTCCATCATCGTGCCAGCGTCCACCCTCAAACCAAATGGTTTCACCTACGCCAATACCCAGCTTCTCTGCCACTGAACGTGACAGGATTACAGTATTGGGGTCTTTCAATCCTGAAAAGTCGCCACTAAGGCACTTGAATCCAAAGAAGTCAGGAACATTAGGCGTACCTTGATAAACATAATCATTGAACGGCTCAAAGTGATAGTCATTCTCCTTTATCCATACACGGCTTATTGCAGGATAGGGAGCAATTGAAGCCACCTCTTCTGTACCAGGATATGCCTCCATCGCTTCATACGCCAATGAACCTGGAGAGTTGGGGCTCCAGTGCATCTCGTTAGGATCTTCACCGAAGTTTGGAGAAATCAGGTATGTGTGCTCAGTGTCCTTCAGACAGCTATTATATGTTAGGGTGTACCATACTTGTGAAGCGATAACGTAAAATGCAACAAAAGCAAAGGTAAGCCCGATCACATTCAATAGCGACGCAGTCTTGAAGCGGCGAAGCGTTGTAAGGAAATTTGATATATGTGCATTCATTTATGTCTGCTTGTTAAGTTTGAAAACCGGCAGTATCTCACGACAGCGCCGCAATATGTATGTTTAACTGCGTGTATTCTTTATGATTTTATTGATAAGTGGAGGCAACATACCACCCCCGGCTAGGGGTCGTGAGCGATAAAGCAAACAGCCCAGTGGGCTTTTGCAGCGAATATCCTGCGGTAGCAGGGGAGAAGGCGGAGGTCGCTGGAACTTACAATATAATCATTAGAGTTCGTTCTTTACGTCTGATACGATCTGACCGTCGAAAAGGTTGACGATGCGCTGAGCACAGGCTGCGTCCTTCTGTGAGTGGGTTACCATCACGATGGTTGTACCTTCCTTATTGAGTTCTGTGAGCAGATCCATCACTTCCTTGCCGTTCTTTGAGTCGAGGTTACCGGTAGGCTCATCGGCGAGAATCAGCTTAGGGTTTGATACGACTGCACGTGCGATGGCAACGCGCTGCTGCTGACCTCCGGAGAGCTGTTGTGGGAAGTGCTGTGCGCGGTGGCTGATGTTCATTCTCTTGAGCATCTCTGTAACGCGGGCCTTGCGCTCTGATGAGCTGATGTTAAGATACTTAAGAGGAAGCTCCACGTTCTCGTATACATTGAGTTCGTCAATTAGGTTGAAACTCTGGAATACGAATCCGATGTTTCCCTTGCGGAATTTGGTGCGGTCCTTTTCCTTGAGTTTCGCCACTTCCTGTCCGAGGAGCTGATAGCTTCCGTCGGTAGGGTTGTCAAGAAGGCCGAGGATGTTC
>JAGKTT010000090.1 GCA_021153285.1 Bacteroidia bacterium | reverse complement strand
TTTAAAGCACTTCAAGTCTGTATTCTCACCTACTGTCACGGTTGCCAATATTCCATCAGTACCATCTGCATTCCTGAACGAGACGCTTCCTTGTGGAGTATCATCATAATCTGTCAGATTATAGTCATAACCGTCATTTACTTTATTGACATCCTTTTCCGGTGCTACCCAAGAGAGGAAAATCTCTTCTGCCATCTTAAGATCGCTTACGCAAACGGAAAGAATTGTAGTGTCTGATGGATCGAGCATTTCGCCATAGACCCTTCTTTCCGGTTTACCATTTTCATCAAGCACGACGATACTGTTCTGAAACCACTCCAAGCCATTATAGCCTGTTATCTCTATCTGGTCGGCATCAGATGCAGGATCGTGCTGTCCGATTTCATCGTCCTTGGATTCCTGATTTTTTTCGCACGAGATGAAGGCAAATGAAACCATCGCGGCCATCATCATTAAGAAACTTTTTTTCATTTATTTATAGCTTGAATTATTTAATCTTCTCCGTCATTACGCTGCATTTCTGTCAGACAATAGAGCGAATAAACACCTGATATAAGATCTACAATGCAGGGAAGATTTTGATATGCATATAACGATAGTAGAACACTGACAGACTGCTTACCGTACTGAAGTAGCCTTGATCATCATCCAGATCCAATATGCTGGTCATATCGGTACCTATGATTGGAACTTCCCTAAAGTCGTTGATTATGAACTCTGAATTACAAGTGGCACTGGTGATAAAATCAGTGGAAGGTTTCCACTTGTATCCCTTGGCCTCCATCTCATCCAACATATTCTTCCAGAATTCGGTATTGTTGTTATAGAAATCAAGTACCTTCTGGGCTTCGGGTTCTGTAGGGAGATAGCTGAGACCAAATTCAAAATAGAAATATGGGGTCGGATGTTCGTGAAAACTATCGGAATCAGGAGAGAGCCATACAAGGATTCCTTCCTTTCCGTCACCATTACCTTGTATACAATAGAATGGAATATGTTTGTGGGTAGCTGTGTCTTTTGGGCGTAGAGGAGGATCACCCCATAACAATACATAATCATCATAAAAGTAAATCTTGCCTGCTTCCACCTTCGGGATAACAGCATTCTCTGGCCACAGGTCGCGGGAAATGAACTCAAACTCTTTTACCTTCTTGAGATCAGTGCCTTCGGCTACGGTCATACGGGCTACAATGCGGGCATCACCCTCCACAGCGCGGAACGATACACTGCCTTGTGCTTTTCCATCGGCACTTGTGAGATGGTAGTCGTAGCCACCCTCTACCTTGGTAACCTCCTTGTCCGGTGCCACCCAGCTGAGGAAGACCTTTTCAGCTGCCGCATAGTCTGCAACAGGTGCTGAAAGCACATCCGGCTGTGACTCGTCGAGAGGCTCGCCATATACTCTACGGATCACTTCACCGTTGTCATTCACCACGACAAGACTGCCCTGAAGCCAGGACAAAGCATCAAAAGCTGTAATCGGTGTCTGGTCTTCATCAGATGTCGGGTTATGCTGCTGTTCCTCCTCTGTCTGAGGATCCTTTTCACAAGATGTCAATGGCATCGCTGCGACTGCCATCATAATGAAAAAATAAAACAAATTCTTCATAATCGTAGTACTGTTTTTGTATATAATTAAGATGGCAAATTTACCTTAATAGAACATAATGAACAAAAGTCGCAGTCCTACATTTGTGTCTACAAAAGGGGATTTTATAATATTAATTTGCTATCATAGGCATTTCAGGTGCTGATATCGGTCACGTAAAACTCAGAAAAGTGTGACAGTAGGAGATAACGCTTCCATAATATATAACATAGAGAGTCGTCACTCTATTTCTTAATTCAATTTGAATCTGTTTAGATACGGAAATTTTCCCAATATACATAGCCGTGCTTCGGATTAAAGGCGCAGAGGTCTATGTCCAATTTTGTCCAATGAATGTTTTCCCGGTAAGTGGAGATGCGTTGTGCAAAGCGACCATCTGGAGGTTTCGAGGGTATTGATATCTTGAAAATAACCAGTTATGATTCTTTAATTCTGCAAAAAAAGTTGCATATTTGTGGGTATGCTTCAGTCAATGGAAATTGAGATATTAGCATCTGTAATCTTTAAAATACCTGATATGATCAAGCAAGGCTGGTTTATTCCGATTCTGATTATGGCCATAAACGCATTGGCTATTATTGTGCGATGGCGCTCATTGCCGGAAATGCTTCCGGCGCACTTCGACCTCCAAGGAAATGCCGGTGGCACAATGCCGCGCAATGTGCTGATCCTGTATCCTCTGATAGGTGCTGCGGCTGGTCTGATCGTTTATCTTCTTGCCCGGAAAATGCCTAAGCTCCAGAAGGGGCTTGTCATTCTGGCATCCGGAATCGGACTCATCCTGCTCTGTTCAGTTATGGTAACGCTGACAGCTGGGAAAATGCCGTTATTTATGCTCGCAGAACCGGTAATCCTTATTCTCACAGTAATCGCTTTCATTATCTGTGCACTTAAATCCCGCAAAACTCGTCGATGAAACCATAGGTGGTGTATTCCCGGAAAAAATCAGTATATTTGAGCTATGGAATATTTATCAAAACAGCGATACGACGAGCTTGTGGCCGAGTTGAACCATCTTATCAACGTGGTCTATCCCGAGGTAAGGGAAGATGTTGCAGAGACCAGTGCGCAAGGAGATAGAAGCGAGAATGCAGGATACCGTGAAGCAAGGCGTAAACAGGCTAAGACCATTAGCCGTATCCGTTTCCTTCAGAAGGTGTTGGAACATTCCCGAGTAATTGATCCGAATGCCCTTCCGAAAGATCGCGTATGTCTTCTGAGTCGGGTCGAATTCACGAACCTCTCGACAAATACCCGAATGAAATTCGAGATAGTCAGTCCTCACGAGATGAACCTTGAAGCTGGCAAGATCTCGCTGAAATCCCCTATCGGCGCTGCACTGATGGGCAAGAAGGTAGGCGAAATAGCTGAGGCGCAGGTACCATCCGGAATACTCCGTCTGAGAGTTGAGAGCATCTCTCTAGACTGAAGCTGCAGTCTGACATTCTCCTTATTGCGGATTTGTCATCTGTCAGTGTCTGCAAATGTGATTTTTAGGATCAGTCGGAAAAGTTTGTGTCTAAGGGCTGACCGCTTTCATAAACGACCCGTTGAGCGGAAAAACTGGCTTGCAATGGCCTCTGGCCGCTCATTGGTGCTGATTCCATACCCGTTGAGCGACTGGAGTGCAGCCAGATGATGATTTTCCGCTCAACGGGTTAGCTTGGGCTATTTCAGGCTC
>JAGKTT010000005.1 GCA_021153285.1 Bacteroidia bacterium | reverse complement strand
TTTCGCCACTTCCTGTCCGAGGAGCTGATAGCTTCCGTCGGTAGGGTTGTCAAGAAGGCCGAGGATGTTCAGGAGGGTTGACTTGCCGCATCCTGAAGGGCCCATAATTGCCACGAATTCACCATCCTTTATCTCAAATGAAACCTGGTTAAGTGCTGTTGTCTCGATTTCCTCTGTACGGAAAACCTTGCTGAGGTCTGTAACTGTAATCATCTTGGTATTATTTAATCGTTAATATTCTGTAAGGTAATAATATATATTAGTACTATGATAAATTAAATAACTCGCTGTTTTATATAGCTTTAGATGTTGAGTTAGAATATCAGTACCTCATTATCTCCAAAATTATCATAGCCCGAAGTTATTACTTTTTCCCCGGCTTCCAATCCTTCCAGTACCTCATAGAACTGCGGGTTCTGACGTCCGATGCGGATTTCGCGCTTGACGGCCTTACCGCCTTCAGGGAGGACTACGTAGATCCATTTTCCTCCGGTCTTCTGGTAGAAAGTGCCTCGAGGTATGAGGATGGCGCTTTCCGGCTGGCCGAGCTGGAGGTTCAGGTAATAGGTCTGGCCGGAGCGTATGTTGGCCGGCTGGGGACCGCTGAATTTGAAGTCAGCCTGGAACTTTCCGTTGCGCACTTCCGGGTAGACCTTTCGGATGATGGCATCATAGGTCTCGTTCTGGCGCTCGAATGTTGCAGTGAGGCCGGCGCTGACCCTGTCTATGTAATGCTCGTCGATCTGCGCTTCGATCTTATAGCTGCCCAGATCATTGATCTGTCCGATCTTGGCTCCGCTTCCGATTGACTGTCCGAGAGTCACTTCGAGAAGTCCGAGTTCCCCGTCGATAGGGGCTTTTACTGCGAGATTGTCCTTTCTCTTGCGGATCATCTGCATATTGAGCTTCATATTTTCGAGGCTTTCGCGCATTTGCTTTATCTGTACGCTTCTGTAGACGCTGTCCTGCTCCGCACGGGAGATAGTGACCTCAAGTTTCTTGCAGAAAAGAGTATAGTCCTCTTCTGAACGGAGATACTCTTCCTTGCCGATAAGCCCGTCATCGAAGAGTCTTTTCTGGGATTCCAGGGCACGCCCTTTTCTCTGGACCTGTGTCCGGAGCTCGAGTATGTCCAGACTGAGCTGCATCTTCTGCTGCTCCATCTGGATCATTGTGTTGCGAAGTGTGTTTTCCTTTTCTGCAAGATTTGCCTCCGAGTTGAGGATCTGGAGGTCGAGATCATCGTTGCTGAGGCGGATTATCACATCTCCGGCTCTTACCTGCGAACCTTCTTCTATGATGATTTCCTCTACGATTCCTGCTTCACGGGGACTGAGCTGGATGGTGGTCATCGGGTGAACCTGTCCGCTGACACGGATGTAGTCGTTGAATTCACCGCTTCTGACTTCACTGACAGTGAGGGTGTCGCCATTGATGCGGAGAGTGCTGGCGTCGTCACGTAAGATCAGCCAAAGGATGAATGCGGCCATCATAGCTCCGAACCAATAGGGAAGTGCTTTCTTGCTGAATAACAGGGCAATGCCTTTCTTTTTTTCGATAGGTTTATCCATTGTTTTTGTAATTATCTGATTTATATATAGTTAGGTGGGGACTGCAGCGCGCTTCAGCTCTCTCATCTGATCATTTCGTTTACATCGACTTCAAGGTCACCATCTTTTATGAAATCGTAAAGGGTGTATTGGCGGAGTCTGTAATAGAATATCCAGAAATTGCTGATGTCGCTTATGTATTGGCGCAGGGCACTGTCATTTTCCGTCTGAGCCATATTCAGGTCGGTGACGCTGGCATTGCCTTCGCGGAACCTGTGCATTGTCAGCTCGTATCTTTCTGAAGCTATCTTCATTGCCTTTTCAGAGACCATACATTGCTGACGCTGGTTGTTGAACTGGCTGACTGCGGTGAACATCTGTCTGCGGTAATCGTTTTCATTCTGCTGTACCTGAGCTCTGACGACTTCCTGTGCAGCCTTTGCCTTCTGAACCTTTCCTTTACCCTGACCCCAGTCGAAGATCGGTATGCTGAATGAGATTCCCACTACTTCCTGATCGAGAAGATTGCGGTATGCATCAGGAAATTCCGGACCTGTCTGTGAAAGACCGAAACGGGCATTCAATGACATTGACAATCCTCTTGAAGCCTTGGCGTAAGCCACTGATGATTCAGCATTGAGAAGGCTGATTTCGTTATTCAGGCAGAAGCTTGAATTCTTGAGCGATTTTTCCATTACCAGATCGTAATCCATCTGAATGTCAGGAAGTTCCTGACTGATGGACGGTACGATTTCTAATGATTCGTCGTACCCGAGAAGCGAATTAAGCTGCATCTGTGCTTCCCTCATTGTGACGGCGGTTTCATTTATCGCGATGCTGTCGTTCAGCATTCTGAGCTCGAGCTGCAGATATTCTGCCCTTGTAACATCTCCAAGCTGAAGCCTTTCTCTTGCAATCCGGAGCATATTGGCCGAATTCTCGAAATTGCTCTTGCTGATGTCATTATTCATTTTCGCCAGAAGAAGTGAGTGATACGCGGAAACAGCATTGATGGTGATGCTTTCCATTGATTCGAGATAATTCCTCTTTCCTTTTTCGTATTCCTTTGGCTCGATTTTCTTGTCCCACTTGAACTGGTTATAGCTGAAAAGCGGCTGGTTGTATGAGACGGTTATAGGTCTGGAGTACCAGGTGAGGCTTCTGGCTCCGCCGAACTGGTCGATTCGGGACAGGTCGCTCGCCACTGAGAAGGTACCGCCGGTAAATGTGATGTTCTGGCTGACCTGGATACCTAGTCCATTCTGGAGATTGTTGGAACTTACATAGTTGAGGGTTCCGTCTTCCGGATTCTGAAGCAGGGTGAGGGAGCGGTCGAAGTTCATAATGTCACCGTAGAGGTAGAAGGATGGGAGACGGCTTGCCTTGTAAGCACGGTAAGCCCAATATGTAGAGATGAATGCTTGTCTCGCTTCCAATGCTTCCACCGACTGATGCCGGGCGGTATGAATAGCCTGGTCAAGTGTCATAGCCTGCTGGGCCGAGGCGGTCAATGTAGCCGCAAGTCCGATCGCAATGGCTGTCAGTTTTATTGGTTCCATCGTTTTATTATGAAATAATAATGTTTTTTGACTTTGGTTTTGCCGGAATGTTTTCATTTGTTGTGCCAAAAATCGTAAGTGTATGATATATTGGTATTTATCTAAAATGTGGAATCGTGTCAAGTGTAAAGAAACTTTACAGTGAATGTAAACTTTTTTAATTGTTTTACAATGTGGGCCTTTCCTTGTTGATTGTTCGGAACTGTTTTTGAAAATGTGCCCTGCAATGAATCGGAATAAAGGAAAATATGCCAATGATGTGGCTCTGATGGGGGCTGTCGCCCTCGGACGGCAGGGTGCTATGGATTATGTACTTGACAAGTATATGTCAATAGCGGCCAGGACATCCTACAGGATTCTTTGTGACAGGGAGGATAGTGAAGACGTGACTAAGGAGGTGTTTATGAAGGTCTGGAGAAATGCATCTGATTTTGACGGTCGATATAGTATTTCGATCTGGATATATAGGATCACCTGTATTTTATGTTACTACCGTCTGCGCAGACGAAAGCTTATGTCTTTGTTTCTGATCGTTCCTTCTGTGTATGAGACTTCTGCTCCAATGCCCCTCTCTCCCGAAGAGGATTTCATCACGAAGGAAACCTGGGAGATCTTTTGCCGGGCATCGCGTCATCTATCTCCCAGACAGAGGACGGTCTTCACTCTCTGTGATCTGGAGGGTCTGGATACTGATGACGTAGAGGCTGTTACGGGGCTCTCGGCCGATCAGATCAAAAGCAATCTCCGCACAGCCCGGAAGAGAATCAGACAAGAACTTGAGAGGTATGGAAAAGTCAGATGATTACATTGATTTCAAGGCATATATACGTTATCTGAGAAGGGTGACAGGGGAGCCGGCTGACCCGGAGGCACTCAGAAAGACGATACTGTCAAAGACAGCGGAAACTACTGAGATGCAGACGGCTTATGTAATATTGAAAAGGCTTGTCGCAGCCGCTGCTCTCTTGCTGACATTTTCTCTTGTAATTCTATTTTTAAAGGTGTTTTCCAAGGCATAGGTTTTGATTTTTCCGAAGGCATCAATATCTGATGCTTATGTTAAAGGAACAATCTAAACGTATTCAGACCTCGGTTCTCAATGCAGCAGAAAAGAAGGTCCTTGTGTGGCTTGCCGCAAGGCAGCCAAGATGGATGACATCTGATGTTCTCACCTTGATAGGTGTACTTGGGGCAGTGATTGTCGCTGTCGGATATGCTCTCTCTAATTATTCCATTCAATGGCTCTGGCTGGCTTCCTTCGGTTTTTTCGTCAATTGGTACGGTGATTCTCTGGACGGTACTCTGGCTCGTGTCAGAAGTCTTCAGAGGCCGATCTACGGCTTCTATCTGGATCATTGTGTGGATGGTGTGACAATGGCGATAATGTGTATCGGAGCGGGCTTGTCCCAGATGCTGAATCTTTCCATTGCTATGGCAGTACTGACTATTTACCTGCTCTTGTCCATCTGCGTATATATCAATGCTCACCTGAAGGGAGAGTTCAAGCTGACGTTTGCGGGAATGGGACCGACCGAGTTCAGACTTATAATGATTCTGGTCAATACTCTCTTTATCTATATCGCCCCATTGCGTCAGTTTACGACTGTATTTGAGATTTTCGGTAAAAAGGTATTACTTGGAGCTTTTGATTATGTGGGTGTTGCTATATTGTTGATACTTATGGTGATATATTTCCGTAATTTTGTGTGTGATGCCAAGGGTTATGCCAAGCTGGATCCGCTTAGAGAATGGGACGGGCAATTGAAATAATCAAGAAATTCTTCAAGTTTGTTCTTGCGGAAGGTTTGGGCACGGTCGTGGATACGGCCGTGCTCTGGCTGCTTTCACATTTTGCTTTTCAGAAATATGCAGGGGATTATCTTATTGCTCCGGTCATATCGTTCGAGTGTGCGGTATTCACGAATTATTGCACTGCATTCTTTTATGTCTGGGGAGATAGGATAAAGCCAAGGACGTTCAGGAGGTTTTTGGGTAAATATGTATTTTATAATCTCTCCTCAAGTGGTGTCTTTCTGATCAAGATGTGCTTTCTTCTTCTGTTCGAGCGTTTGTTTGGATGGGATGTGGTAATATGCAATCTTGCAGCACTTTGCGTTTCGGGGTTGGTTAATTTCGGTATGGGAGAATGGGTCATTTTCAGGAGGAGGTGAGAAATTGCTCGGAGCAGACTTGTTGGCTATGGTTTAAGTAAATTTGTCTATATTTGTAGCCTTATTGATTAAAATTCCTATGAAAAGACTCTTTATTGCCATATTGTGTATGCTGCCTATGACTGCGGTAGCTCAGAATCAGACACTTATATCCCAGAACGATTCCATTCCATCCATTGTCGAACGTATTATCGAGCAACGCGAAGGAGGATATAAGATCAGAAAGATAAAGTCCAATATCAATCTCGAATTCTACACTACAGCAAATGCGTATTTTACAGGCGGAAAATTCGATGAAATGTCATTCAAAATGAACCGTGTACGACTCGAGTTTGTGGGAAAACTGAATGAAAATCTGTCTTATCATTTCCGTCAGTCTTTCAATAAATACACAAATCCCTATTCGATGGACAATATTTCTTCGTCAATCGAATATGCCAATATCACGTGGCAGACATCTGAGAAATTCAGTCTCGTGGCCGGAAAGCAGTTCGTTGCTTTAGGTGGATATGAGGCTTATGTCAATGCAATGAGGCTGATGGAATTCTGCGACTTCAACAATAGCGTGGCAGTCTATCAGACAGGACTTATGGGTGTGATGCAGTTCAGCCCTTCACAGCAATTGATCCTTCAGGTGGTGAACAATCGCAGCGGCAGCGACAACGATCTTTATCTGTATGGCCGTCCGAACGGAATCGAGGCTGCTAAATTGCCTTTGCTGGCGACCTTGAACTGGAACGGTCTGTTTCTGGATGATGCTCTGCATTTCCGTTATTCTGCATCTGCCGGACAGCTTGCAAAGGGCAAGAATATCTATTATCTGACTTGCGGAAATGTTTACGAAAAGGAGCCTTATATCGCTTATATTGACGTGATGTATTCACGTGAAGGTATTGACAGTCAGCAGCGTATCACAGCTCTTCAGGGATCTGGACTGATGCCTGTGACAGCCCAGAACACTCAGTACCTTTCTTTTATCGCCAATTTCGACTATCAGTTCAGTCCGAAATGGAATGCTTTCATCAAGGGAGCATATGAGACTGCCGGTGTGTATGAGGCTAACGGAATCTTCCGGAAGGGACGTTTTATGACCGGATGGCAGGCTCAGGCTTGTCTGGAGTGGTTCCCTTTCACTGAGGAGAAAGGCCTGAAGGTGTTCGCTCACTATCTTTACAAGGGATATGACCTTACAGAAAACGCTGAGGTGATTATGGCGTCAATGCCTCACACTCAGCGTATTTCCTTGGGAATGGTGTATGTGATTCCGGTTTTGTAGATTCTCACGCCCCTTCTGGGCTCAGAATGACAATACCAGGTCAGAATGACAATGCCAGGCAGAATGAGAATGCCAGGTCAGAATGAGAATTCCTTCTGTTATTTGAAGAGCATAGGGGTGAAAAGAAGGAGATACTGTCTCCAGTTAGCCCAGATGTGACCTCTGTCCGACTCGTGATATGTATACTCGAAATCCATATCGTCCAGAGTCTTCATAAAGTCAAGATTGTTCTGATAAAGGAAGTCGTCTGTTCCGCAGGCGATCCAGTAGAGTTCGTATCCTGCCTTGTCAAGGTCGGATAGTTTACCTGTCATATTGCTGTAAGCAGGAATATCGAAGTTCACTGTAGACATATTAAGACCAGCTGAGAAGAGTCCGATGTAGTCAAAGAGGGCAGGGTGGTTGGCTGAAATGAACATTGTGTGGAAACCGCCCATAGAAAGGCCTGCAATGGCTCTTTTGTTCTTTTTTGCTATGGTTCTGTAACGGCTGTCTATGAAGTTCACGATCTCGTCGAAATTCTCCTCATATCTTCCGTCTTTATAGCCTTTGAGCTGATTGGTCATCGCCGGTCTGTATGAAAGGTTCTCATAAGTTTCTCCCGGAGCAGCCTGCTTGCCTGAGTTGCCGTTTGGCATTACCACGATCATAGGCTCTATCTTGCCTTCTGCGATGAGATTGTCCATAATTCTTGCTGTGTGACCGAGTTCAAGCCAGGCATTTTCGTCTCCACCGCTACCGTGAAGCAGGTAAAGTACGGGGTAGCGCTTCTTCCCCTTTTCGTAACAAGGAGGAGTATATACAGAAAGCCTTCTCTCTGTTTCCAATCCCTTAGATTCATACCAGGTCTGCGTTACGTTGCCGTGAGGGACATCCTGTACGAGATAGTAGTCTGCCGGTCCGTCAGGTACATAGAAAATACTGAAAATATTGCCTACATCGCGTCTTGTGAATGGGTTTGAAGGATCGATTCCGGCGATTCCGTCTATGATTACGCGGTAGGTGTACATTTCTGATGGAAGGACAGTCGTGGTATTCTCCCATATTCCTTTGCTGTTCTTCTCGAGTCTGATAATTCCCTTGTCGGCTGCCCAGTCTCCGAATACGGTGACTTCGGTCGCATTCGGAGCATTGACACGGAAAGTGACAGTGTGGTCTTCATTGACTTCCGGTGATATGACGGCTCCTTGTCTGAAACCGACATTCTGCTGTGCAGATGCGCAAATGCAGATGGATGCAATTGCAAAGAGAGTAGTTAAACGTTTCATAGTTCTATTGTTGTTATTATTGCTTTTGTTCCATAAGTTTGTCGATGATCAGCGCAATTGCTCCGTCTCCGGTGACATTGCAGGCTGTACCGAAACTGTCCATTGCGATGTATAGGGCTATCATAAGTGCTTGAGCCTCTGCGTCGAATCCGAGCATCGACTGAAGAAGACCGAGTGAGGCCATAATTGCTCCTCCTGGTACTCCGGGGGCTGCTACCATTGTGATTCCGAGCATACAGATGAAGCCGAAGAACATTCCGAAATCATACGGCATCCCTTGCATTATCATCAGTGCGAGGGCACAGGCGACGATCTTAAGTGTGCTTCCGGACATATGTATGGTCGAGCACAATGGTACTGTAAATCCGGCAATGTCTTCCGATACTCCGTTCTTTCTGGTCTGCTCGAGGGTTACGGGTATGGTTGCGGCTGATGATTGAGTGCCGAGGGCTGTGAAATATGCAGGCATCATTGTCCATAACAGTTTGAACGGATTCTTGCGTACAAAGCCTCCGGCGATGGTGAACTGGAGGATAAGAATGGCAATGTGGATAAGGAAGATTATGCCTATGATCTTAATGAATACGGTCAGGATGGAGAATACCTGTCCTACGAATGTCATATTCAGGAAAATGCCGAAGATGTAGAGGGGGAGAAGCGGGATTATGGCCGACTTGATGGTTTTGATGATGACTTGCTCGAAGTCGTGTATGGCATCCTTCAATGTCTGTCTGTCAAGGGCTGCCAGTCCCAGTCCAAGGGTAAATGCCAGTACCAATGCTGTCATCACATTCATAAGCGGCGGAATGGTCACTGTGAAATACGGACTGAGTTCCTCGACCGCAGCTACTTCCTGGAGTGCGGTGCCGCTCTGGATCATTTCCGGAAACAATGCCGCTCCGGTCAGGTATGATGCGAGTCCGGCGAATACTGTAGATCCGTATGCGATGCCTACTGTCACAAGGAGCATTTTTCCAGCTGTCTTGCCTATGTCGGAAATGGCCGGTGCTACCAGTCCGACTATGATAAGCGGTATGGCGAATCCGAGGAACTGACTGAAGATAGCGTTTAATGTAATGAATATTCTGACCATCCAGGATGGAGCGATGAGTCCGAGGCCGATACCAAGGATAATCGCGATCAAAATCTTGCCGAGAAGCCCGATCTTTAGCTTTTTCATATGGTTAACAAAAATGTTTATAGTGGTAACTGTTTTGTTTTAGTGCTTGTGGATTAATGTGTTTGGCTTTAGAGGCTACCAAACCTTGTGCAATTGGTCATTATATTCATATCCGCCCTGTTTGAGAATGCTTTCGACCTCGTTCCGATCTATTTCGAGGTCATCGCACAGTTCGTCAAGACCTCCGTAGAAGTCACGGAGCTTAAGATTTATCCAGCTCATCAGCATTGCCGGATCTTTAGGAAAATAGTTCATATCGTATTGAAGTTTATCGCACAAATATAGTTAAAATAGCAAAGAGTTTGATATATTTGCCAGTGATTATAAATGGAATTTCTATGTATCAGTTTCAATGTGATTATAGCGAAGGCGCGCATCCAAGGATAATGCAGCGTCTGATGGAAACCAACCTGGAGCAGACAGTCGGATATGGAATGGATGAATATTGTGAGCAGGCACGTGAAGCGGTGAAGAAAGCGGTCGGATGCGAGGATGCCGATGTTCATTTCCTTGTCGGCGGTACTCAGGCCAATGCCACTGTGATTTCATCAGTTCTCAGGCCATATCAGGGTGTCATATGTGCTGCTACCGGACATATCAATGTACACGAGACCGGAGCGATAGAACATAGCGGTCATAAGGTGCTGGCGCTGCCTGCTGAAAAAGGATTGCTGAAGGCAGCGCAAATCCGTCAGGCAATGGAAGAACATCTTGCAGAGGATGGCCCTGAACATACGGTTCAGCCTGGAATGGTTTATATATCCTTTTCATCTGAGGTCGGAACTGTATATTCATTGGAGCAGTTGAAGGAGATAAGTGCTGTATGCCGCGAATATGGTCTGCCGCTCTTTATTGACGGAGCTAGGATGGGCTATGGACTTGCAGCTGAAGGTGGGGATGTGAGATTGGAGGACATTGCTTCACTTGCAGATGTATTCTATCTTGGAGGAACCAAGCAGGGAGCTCTTTTCGGAGAGGCAGTGGTAATTGTCAATGATGCATTGAAGAAAGATTTCAGATACAATATCAAGCAGAACGGCGGAATGCTTGCAAAGGGAAGGCTTCTGGGCATCCAGTTCCTTACATTGTTCGAGGACGGACTTTATTTCGAACTTTCTCAGCACGCTGTTTCATTGGCAATGAAGATAAGGGATGCCTTTCGTGCGAAGGGCTTCGCGTTTCTGGTGGACAGTCCTACGAACCAGCAGTTCCCGATATTGGATAATGAAACAATGGAGCGCCTGTCGAAGGATTTCCGCTTTTCTGTATGGCAGAAAATGGATGCTGGCCATACGGCGGTGCGTTTCTGCACCAGCTGGGCGACAAGGCCAGAGGCAGTCGATGCGTTGATTTCTGCTCTGTGAGGGTGGCGCCTATTGACCTGATTGATAGTGATTTAAGTGAAATGCCTGCTGTGCTTGTGCAGCAGGTATTATACGTAAGCTTTTGATTGACAGGTATATGTATGCCACCTATTGGGGCCAGATGAGGGGTTCGGAGTGCTCGGTGTAGGTGAGGTATTCCTCGTAGCTGATGTATCCGGCTCCCATTGATTTCAGATGTGGGGTTTCAAGCTGGCAGTCAATCAAACCGCCTCCCTGTGCCTGGATATGGCGCGCAAGATGAATAAGTGCAAGCTTCGACGCGCTCGGGATCAATGAGAACATACTGTCGCCGATGAACGCGCGGCCGCATACGAAACCGTAAAGTCCTCCGACCAATTCATCACCGTCCCACACCTCGACGCTTTTTGCATATCCTTCTTCGTTCAATATCATCCAGGTATCCAGAAGATCGGGACCAAGCCAGGCGTTGGATTCCTCGATTCTTCCGTCAGTACTTGCGCAGCCGGCCAATACATCCACGAAAGCTTCGTTTATGGTGCAGCGATATCTGCGCTTGTTCATCATATTTCTCATCGAGTGCGAGACGTGTATCTGGTCAGAGAAGATCACGAATCTTTCCTGAGGAGCCCACCATATTATCGGTTCCTCGCGGAAAGAGAAGTAGGGGAATATGCCCATAGGGTATGCCTTGGCAAGCCTTTCAGGGGTGATTTCTCCACCGACTGCATAGAACCCGTCCGTGTTGCCGTAACGCGGGTCAGGGAATGAATCTGTATGGTCTAATTGGAATATCATATTCTTAGATTCTCACGTCGCCTTTCAGGCTACTCAGAATGACAATTAAGGACAAGGCCGTCTGGAGTGAGGGTGACAATGGCTGTAAATCCGTCTCTGTGGCCTCCGAACAGGATTTCCTTCATAAGGAGTGGAGTAAGTCGAGCATTCAGGACTCTTTCGATCTCGCGTGCTCCGTACTCCGGAGAGAATCCTTCCTTCAACAGTCTGGCATAAGCTTCCGACTGAATTTCAAGCTTGACTTTTCTGGCATCAAGCCTCTCCTGAAGCTTGCGGATCTTGTCATCAAGGATCAGACCGGCCATCCTTTCATCCATATCATTGAATACGACAACGGAGCTGAGCCTGTTGATGAATTCCGGGGCGAATACATTCTTGACTTCCTTTGCCATAGCCTCACCGGCATTGACCTTGCGTTCGAATCCCACAGAAGCCTTGTGGGCATAGCGGGCTCCGGCATTAGATGTCATAATCAGAACTACATTGCGGAAATCTACCTTGCGTCCCTTATTGTCTGAAATGACGGCATAATCCATTACCTGCAGCAGCAGATTGTAAATGTCTTCGTGAGCCTTCTCTATTTCGTCCAGAAGAAGCACGCAATAAGGATTCTTCCTGATGGTGTCCGTCAATATGCCTCCGTCATCGTATCCGACATATCCGGCAGGGGAACCGATGAGCTTAGCCACTGAATGCTTTTCCGAGTATTCACTCATATCGAAGCGGTGCAGAGGTACGTTGAGCTGATGCGCCAGAACCTTGCTGAGCTCTGTCTTTCCCACTCCGGTAGGACCGACGAAAAGGAAGCTTCCTATGGTCTTGTCACTGTCCAGAAGTCCCGCTTTTGACATCAGGATGCATTCGGTAAGCTTCTGTATAGCCTGGTCCTGTCCGTATATCCTTGACTTGAGCCCTTCTTCCAGACCGGAGAGATTTTCGTCGGAAGCACTGGTGGAAATATCCTCCTTGCACAGATCCTGGAGTGCTCTGGATATGCAGTTCGGACATACTTCGTCAAGTTTCGCGCTCTCGGCATATGCTCCTGCCTGATCGAGCAAGTCTATGGCTTTTTCCGGCAGACTGCGGTCGGTTATGTGCCTGATGCTTTTTTCTATGGCCAGTCGGCAGATCTTTTCTGTGTATCTTGCATTGTGGCTCTCGGAAAGCTGATCTATGGTATTGTACCTTAATATTTTCAGGGTCTCTTCTGCATCAGGCTCTTTAAGTTCGATCCGATTGAATATGGCCAGAGCTCCCGAATTGAGGTTTTCTACTTTCTTGATGTCTTCGTAAGTGGCGGAAATCAAGCATTTTATCCTTCCTGGCTTCAAGTATGGGATAAGGAGACTCAGAATGTCTTTCGAACCATCGTCACTTCGATTGTTTCCGCCCAATGAACGCAGGTCATCGATGTATATGATGGTCTTTCCTTCATATGCTGCGCCTTCCATCACTTCCTTTACACGCATTTCCAGATCGCCTCTGTACTGTGCTCCTCCGAGCAGAAGGGAAGTATCCAGTTCCATAATACGCATACCCTGAAGTTTCTTCGGGACCTCCACTTCGGATTCCCGTCCCATCTCCCAGGATGCTTCGCTGTCCCTGTCCCAGGCTTTTCGGTCTTCGATAAGTCTAGCCGCTTCTGATGCTATAGCGCTCTTGCCTGTGCCTCTGTCTCCGACGATCAGTACATTTGCCTTTCTATGTCGGCAGAGAGTCCTGAATATTTGCCTGAGTTCATCCTTTTTACCAACAAATCGGCCCATATCCTCCATCTCCCTGAAATACTTCATCCAGTTTTGGGAGACTGATGCTTCTTCCGCTTCAGAATATTCAAGTAGGGAATTCAGAAAATCGGGAATACTGCAATTAAGGCAGGATTCCAGATGGAAACGGGCGTATGATTCTTCCAGGTGGAAGATCGAGAATATCAGATGATGCGTCTGAACCGTCTGCGCCATAGCGGATGCCGCAGTCTCTCCTGCTTTTTCAAATAGTTCCTGAAGCTGTGCAGAGAATTCGATTGCCAGTTCCTGATCTTCAGGAATCCTGTCCAGACCGTTTATATATTCATAGAGATTTTTCTCGAGTTCTTCCGCACGGCCGCATCTGCTGATGGCTTCCCAAAAGTCGCTGTCTTTCAGGAAACCGGCCAGCAAGTGCTCCGGCGTGATGAACTCGTTACGTTTTTCGGATGCTATACCGTATGCCTCTACAAGGGCATTTGATATGTTTGCTGTCTGATTTATAGGCATAAGCTGTTACCAGATGTTGATTCTTTCTTCAGGTGCAAGATACATTGCATCACCTTCCTTGATGTCGAATGCTGCGTAGAAATCCTCGATATTTCTTAAGGCCGCATTGACGCGCCACTTTCCGAGTGAATGTACATCGGTCTTGGTTCTGCGCATAATTTCCTGTGGTCTGAGGTTCTGAGCCCAGAGGTTTGCGTAGCCGATGTAGAATCTCTGACTATGTGTAAATCCGTCAATATCAGCTGGGATTGCCTTGTCTTTTAAAGTATTCATATAAGCCTGATAAGATACAAGAAGACCTCCCTGGTCAGCGATGTTTTCACCAAGAGTATAGCTTCCGTCTGCGTGGAGTGAATCCAGAACCACGATCTTGTCATACTGCTCTACAAGTACCTTAGCACGTTCATTGAACTTCTCTTCGTCTTCCTTATTCCACCAGGCGCTAAGGTTTCCGTCCTTGTCATAGTTTCTGCCCTGGTCATCGAAACCGTGTGTCATTTCGTGTCCGATCACCACTCCGATACCACCGTAGTTCACTGCGTCGTCAGCATTCGGATTGAAGAAAGGGGGCTGGAGAATCGCTGCAGGGAAGCAGATCTCATTGGTGGTCGGATTATAATAAGCATTTACAGTCTGAGGGCTCATACCCCATTCTGTCCTGTCCACAGGCTGTCCCTCATCCTGCATCATATTATTATGTGCGAAGACATTTGCACGGCAGATATTGGCCCAATATGAATCGTTCTTGATTTCGAGAGCGGTGTAGTCCTTCCAATTGTCCGGATATCCTACCTTCACGATGAATGTGCCGAGCTTTTCCATAGCCTTGCTCTTTGTTTCGTCGCTCATCCATTCCAATGCTTCGATTCTCTCACCGAGAGCTGATTGGAGATTGGACACCATTTCAATCATTTTTTCTTTTGATGAAGCAGGGAAATATTTCTCCACATACATCTGTCCGAAAGCTTCTGCCAATGATCTGTTGACTACTGCAAGAGATCTCTTCCATCGCGGCTGAAGTTCCTCCTTACCCTGGAGTGCCCTGCCATAGAAATCGAAATTTGCATTTACGAAATCATCGCTGAGATAGCTTGATGCAGCATTGAGAAGCTTGAATGATAGGTAGAGCTTCTGATCCTCGAGCGATGTGGTCTTCAGGATTCGTGTGAGGCCTTCGAAGAAAGGTATCTGTCCTGCATTAAGTTCGGTGGACTTGCTTATGCCTGTCTCTTTGAAGAATTCATTCCAGTCGATGAAGTCGTACTTTGTGGTGAATTCCTTGAGAGTCATCTTGTTATAATTCTTATGAACATCCCTGAGAGTGGCTCTGTCTACAGAAATCCTGGCGATTTCGGTCTCCAGTCCCAGAACTGCATCTGCCGCCTGAGCTGCCTCTTCTGGGCTGTAGCCGGCCAGAACAAAGAGCCTGTCGATATACTGTCTGTAGGCATTGCGGATCTTCAGGGTGTTCTCGTCCTCGAGCAGATAGTAGTCTCTGTCGCTCATTGAAATACCACCCTGATAGAACTGCAGGAGGTTCATTGTGCTGTTCTTCTCGTCTGCTCCAATATAGAATCCGAAGAAAGGGCTTGAACTCTCCACGTGCATTTTTCCTACCATCGCACTGAGTTCCTTATGGTCAGAAACGGCATTGATGGCAGCAAGCTGCTCCATTACGGGTGCTGATCCGTCGGCATTGCGCTTGAGACTGTCAAGTCCCATTGCATACATCATCTGGATCTTCTCGCCTACACTTCCTGGCTTCTGAGGAGTGCTTCCAAGTTCCTCGATCAGTACCTTCAGCTTCTCGTTGTTTTCCTTTTCGAGCTGGTCGAAGATTCCGTAGCGGGCATATTCCGGTGTCAATGGATTGGCTTCCATCCATCCTCCGCAGGCATACTGATAAAAGTCCTCGGAAGGGGCTGTTGTGAGGTCGAAATTGGCAAGGTCGATTGCAGGCTTGCCTTCGTTATTGTTCTGAGCACAGCCTGCAAATACCAATGCTGCCGCTCCAAGTGTGATCATAAAATTCTTCATATGTCTGTTTATTGTATTTCAAATCTCAATGGGAATCCTTCCGCCCTTGCCATTGCCGTAGCCTTTGCGACCTTGCTTTTCGCTATGTCCAACGTATAGCTGCCTACGGTTGCCTTCTGGTGCACGTGCGTCGTCTCGGCTATATTGCAGGCCTCTGCCTCGGTCTTGCCAAAGACAGTCATCACCACCATTATTACGAACTCGAATGTAGTGAAGTCGTCATTCAGTATGATGACATTGTATTTCCGCGGCTCTTTAGGTGCAGTCCGCAGAATCGGACGTCCTTGCTTCTGGATATCTTCCTGTGCCATAAAAATTATTCAATATTATGTTTCTCGTGGATGCTTCTGCACCAATATACGAATGGTGTGTCAAGAAGGCTGGTACATACATATATCAGATAACTGCTGATGAAGATCGAAACCAGAGTCTTGACATCGTATGTCCCGTAAAAGGCAAGTACCGTATATAAGAAGGTGTTGATCAGCTGTGATATCATTGTCGAACCGTTGTTCCTGATCCACAGGCCCTTCTTTTCGTCCCCGAAACGCTTCCTGCACCAGTCCCACCATTTGTGATATAGCCATACATCAGTAAGCTGGGATACCAGATAAACTGCCAATGATGCACATACGATGCGAGGTGTGCTGCTGAAGATGGTATGGATCGCTTCACCGGCCCAATCGTTTTCGCTCAGGCTGTAAAGAAGCCACATCTGTGACAATACAACGAACATTATTGAACACAGCGTGCTTATTACCACAGCTTTATTCGCATCCTTGCGACTGTGGTTCTCGCTCAGAATGTCAGTGATGAGGAATGTACTTGCGAACAATACATTTCCCAAAGTCATCTCCACCCCGAAGGCTCTCACCAGCAGCAGCACTTCGATATTGGCCAATATTGTCGCCAGTATATTGAAGGCCAGCAGGCCGGTCTTGCCGAAAAAACGATAGAAGGCCACGACTCCTCCGTAAGTGATCAGGAAAGATAATATTATAAGCAGTTCGTTAGGCATAGCAATAGATTTATTTTGTTGGGAAGATTACTTCTTTCCGAGCCAGGTAGCCCTGCTCCAAAGTTCTTCGAACGGTCCGCGCTTGTGGTTTTTCAGCCACCAGCGGCAGAAAAGGAACTGGATCACGATGAATCCTGCTCCCATCAGGATGCTGGCCGTATGACCGCAATGTCTGAACAGGCCGAAGCCCCAGTTATAGAAAAGCATACCTCCGACAATCGACTGCGTGAGGTAGTTTGTAAGGCTCATCTTTCCATATGGAGCGATCTTTATCAGCCAGTTTTTCGCACTGGTCTTATAATAAAGAAGTGTTACACCGGATACTATCAGGAGCATCATAGAGAAGTTCTTCCACATATTGAGCATTACGTTCAGTCCGTGGTGTGCGCAAGCGTTAGCTTCGACAGCTTTTGGTACCAGGTAATAGGTCGGAACAAGGATAATGAAGCCAATAAGGGAGCTAACAAAAATGTTCTTCCATATGACAAGATTGTTTCCCTCATTGTAGAACAGTCTTTTACGTCCAAGCAGGATTCCGAAGAGGAAAAAGCACACAGTCTGGGTCATACGTCCGTTTTCGATGGCCCAGAGGAAGTTCACAGGCAGTCCGTGCTTGAGTCCGGCGAGTGCGACATCCAGTATAGTACCTTCCCCGGTAGCCTGATAAAGTCCTCCCCAGTGCTTTCCGCTGCCAAGATCCATAGGCAATGCGGAAGGGTCAATGATGCCTTTGAATATATAGAACAATTCCACCGGCTGAAGCAGGAGAAGGACTGCTGTCCAGAAGATGAACTTGTCCTTTGCTCTGATGAACGGTATCACGACAAAGCCGCAGACAGCATAAAGGAAGAGTATGTCTCCGTTATAGAAAAGCAGGTCGAAAAGTCCGAACATCATCAGCAGGACCATTCTCCAGGCGAATCTCGGCCTGAAGTCAATTCCTTTCTGTGCCTGATTGTCGTGCTGGATGTAGAAACTCAGTCCGAAAAGCATCGCAAATATGGCATACATCTTACCTGCAAGAAGGAAGAACGTCGAATCCCACACAGCCTGGTTTATCTTCGCCCAAAGAGCACTTGATGCTTCTGGGAAACTGTAGAAATTCATATGCTCGATGAAATGTATGAGTATGATGCCGCCGATGGCTATTCCCCTGAGGATGTCAGCGACATCTATTCGCGTATTTGGCTTGCCTGAATGGGTATACATTGTTTTTGATTTTAAATTACAAAGATACGACATTATCTGTAAATTCCGTGTCTGGGGTATAATTCCGGAAATAGTCGTAAATTTGCTCCACATTGATCATACGAATTTATGAAAGCATATACATATGTCGGCAAAGGTCATTTTGAAATGACTGAAAAGGATAAACCTGTATTAATAGATCCTAAAGATGCATTGGTCAGAGTCACACTCGCAAGCATCTGTACAAGCGACCTTCATATCAAGCACGGAAGCGTACCAAGGGCAGTTCCGGGTATAACTGTCGGGCACGAGATGGTCGGGATCGTCGAGGCTGTCGGTTCTGAAGTGCGGAAGGTCAAGCCTGGAGACAGGGTGACTGTCAATGTCGAGACATTCTGCGGAGAATGTTTCTTCTGCCGTAATGGCTTTGTGAACAATTGCACCGATCCCAGCGGAGGCTGGGCTTTGGGATGCCGTATTGACGGTGGACAGGCAGAATATGTCCGGGTGCCTTATGCTGACCAGGGGCTTGATGTCATACCGGGTTCAGTTACAGACGAGCAGGCTCTTTTCGTCGGGGATGTGCTTGCAACGGGCTTCTGGGCAGCACGTATCTCGGAAATCAAACCTGATGATACGGTCTTGATAATAGGAGCAGGTCCGACGGGACTGTGTACATTGTCCTGTGTCCGTCTTAAGAATCCCCGCCGTATCATTGTATGTGAAAAATCGCCGCTAAGGCAGGCTTTTGTACGGGAACATTATCCTTTTGCCGAAGTCGTGACGCCGGATGACTGTCTCGATCTTATGCAGGCTTGCGAAAGGGGAGGGGCAGATGTGGTCATCGAAGTCGCGGGAGCGGAGGATACATTCAGACTTGCCTGGGAATCAGCAAGACCCAATGCGGTAGTAACGGTGGTAGCTCTTTATGATACTCCTCAGGTGCTTCCATTGCCGGATATGTATGGCAAGAATCTAATATTCAAGACTGGAGGAGTGGATGGATGCGATTGTGCCGAGATATTGTCACTGATCGAGGCCGGGCTTATTGACACTACGCCGCTTATTACGCATAGGTTTGCATTGTCGGAGATAGAGGAAGCCTATCGTATCTTTGAAAACAAGCTGGATGGTGTGATCAAAATCGCTGTCGGGTGCTAGTTTATCAGATCAGCTAATTGTCCGAAACCGTCTATAAGCCAGTCAGCCTTGGCGAGGCTGGCTCTGGAACTGTTTCCATAAGTGACGCCACAGGTCTTCGTACCGGTATTCAATCCCATTTCGATGTCGAATATCGTGTCGCCTACCATCACGACCTGCGTCGTCCGCACAATCAGCGCCGTCGTATCTCCCAATGTCCCGTCAAAGTCCAATATCACTAGTTTTATCCTGCTCTTAATCGTTAGATTCTGTTTCCGGGTGCAAAGATAGTGGTTCTGCTGCATATTGCTAAACCCGTTGAGCGGAAAATCCAGCTCTCATACCACTGCGGTCGCTCAACGGGTCTGTTTCTTGACCCATTGAGCGGTCAGACAGTGTTCAATGCCCGATTTTCCGCTCAATGGGTTAGTTACTGCGCCGATTGTTGTGAATTGCTTTCGAAATTTTTATCTTTGACAGACTGATAACAGCACCAATGTAATTTTACCAAATCTTTCTATGTTGTGAATTGCTTTCGAAATTTTTATCTTTGACAGACTGATAACAGCTGAGGTTCCGTTCACCTGCACCGCTCCACTGTTGTGAATTGCTTTCGAAATTTTTATCTTTGACAGACTGATAACAGCACAAAGATAATAGAGGATTTTCTTACGGCTGTTGTGAATTGCTTTCGAAATTTTTATCTTTGACAGACTGATAACAGCTTAATCTCTGTAATGTATTCTTAGTTAAAGAGTTAGTAATGGTTAACAGGAACTAAAAAATCCGGCAAAGGGCCGGATTTTTTGCCTTATATACATTGGTTTTATGTTTCTGTCGTCAGAATAGCTCGAGCTGTGTATATTCAGTTGGTGGCTTTCTCTCTTTCTTTTCCGTAAAAAGCTCCATAGACCCGAATTGTTTATCGGTTATGGATAATATTCCGACTTGACCAAGTGGTGGCAGGAAAGATTTAACTCGCTTTATGTGAACTTCAGCATTTTCTGCACTTGGGCAGTGCCTCATATAAATGGAAAACTGGAACATTATGAATCCATCTTGAATCAACAGCTTTCTGAAGTCAGCAGCAGCCTTCCTCTCCTTCTTTGTGTCCGTAGGAAGGTCAAAGAAAACGAGTACCCACATAATTCTGTATTCGCTTAAGCGATCCATTTATTGCATTTCCGGATATGCCAGCCTCCTGCTCTCACCTCTGAAGCATTTTACCAATGATGTCGTAGTCTGTGATACAGCAATCATTAAAGGACTTCTCCGCTCGTTGATAACTACTTCGATTACAGGTATATTCAATAGTCTCACTTTAACTGTTGCATTAAGTTCTCCTGTTGCATCTTCGTCCAGTAACTCTGTGACTAGTTTGTCAACATATGGCCGATATGGTTCCATTATATCATCTGCCAGACAATAGGCGTTGTACCTATTGTGATGATGAATCCCCAATGTAGGCAATAAACCACTTCCAACGAGTGCCCTGGCAACGACAGCTCTTAAAATTGCGTATCCATAATTTAACAGAGCATTGGGTCCGTCAGCGTCCTGCTCTCTGACAAAATACGGATTGTCCGGGAAAATGGTTTTCCAATAATATACTGCAGCTCTTGCTTCCATATTGCCTGTATCTCCACTCCGGACTGATTCGGACCATTTGAGCATATTCTTGTGCTCTTCGCCAGTCACGTATTTAAGTACAGCTGCCTGATTGCGGATTTTTGCTTCAATCGTCTGCTGCCATAGCTGTTTCCGAAGGGGGAGTGATGAATCAATCTGGCTCCTGAAACGCTCGTTCTGTACGGTATTTCCAGCCAAGGGCAGCATCAGTCCTACCGGCATTCTTTTGGAGTTGCAAGTAATTACCGCACAATTATTTTCCAGAAGTGCTTCCATCGCGCCTTGAGTAATGGTAATCTGCTTGTTGTCAAGTATTATGACCCCAAGGTCCTCGATTGGTAATGTCCGTACTACTTCCTCCCCAGTAGGAAGGTCACCGTCCTCACTTTGAGCCATCCGTACTACCAGCTGTCTCATCTTTAGTGATAGGTAGGCCGGGTTCCCGAAATATAGCGTACGTTTTATCATATGAGTAACTTATTGGTCATCAAAGAGCTCGAGCTCGTTGCCAGAGGATTCTTTTGGTAAATAATTGCTTGACGAAACAATGCTTCTACCAAGTTCTTTTTCAGTTTCCTTTCTTGCAATTCCAGCTACATTACCACCTCGCCTGGCAACCATTTTATTTTCCGAAAAAGTTTCAGGCTCTTCTTTTTGAGATATCTCCGTAGTTACTCTCTCTCCGAGCATTGTAAAGATCAGTTCCAAATCGTCCATATGGTCACGAAGATTCTGATTCTTTCCTGTTAATCCTTTTATATCTTTATATTCTGATGGTGTTATGCCAAAGGTCGCTCTGGATATTTCCGCAGTAAGGATTGCATATTCTTTTTCTTCAGTGATTCCTCTTTTCTTCCATTCGTCAGTAAGATTCTGCCTGATTGCAATTCCCCTGAGTCTTTTGTCAATCCAATCTTTTGGATATCCTTTTTGTTCATATAGACTCTTCATCCTTTCTTGCGCCAGTTCAGGATTCTCGATTTCCAATATTCTGTCATAGCCGACTTGTGCAAGCCATTGTTTAAAAGGCTCTGCTTTAGGTGAAGGAATAGATTGGATTATCCGGAAAACCGCTTTGGTATTAGCGGCCATTATCTTCCTACGTTTACCGTCATTACCGTTCATTTCAACCAGGGTACAAATTGTACCCCAGTTGAAGCGTAGTAGGGAATCGCGTGATTTCATTCGTTTTATATATTGTTTAGGATCGACACTATCTGTCAATGCCGTTATTATATCTTCTATGGAAAAATACCACTGATCCTCTTCCTCGTTCCAAGAAGAGCGGATTCTTTTATCTTGGAATAATTTTATCTCGTTCATCTTGATTAGTTCTTTGGTGTTCCTATATAAATGATCTCGCCAAGTCTGTTTACTCTGACTGGAATGCAGACTTCTTTGATCATTTCTCCAGTGATTGCACGTTCCATCTTGTTGTGTCGTGTAAATTCGAGCTTGTCAACTATTGATTTTGCTACTCTATGACTTATAAATTGACACTGAATACCTGATGATGAAACCATTTTATATATTCTATCTGTGCATATTGTAGAAAGTAAGATTCCGTTTTTTCTTTCCTCTTCGCTAGGCACGTAAACCAAATCATTTGGAGATAGCCAGAACAGTAGTTTATCATTACTGCTATTCACCTCAGGCACAGGAGAGAGGCCGTTCTTAAGTCTCTCAATTACCTCATTTAGGGCAATTGTCTCAAATGACCGTTTGCCATCTTTGTTCGAGTATACTGCAAAATATAGATTTGTGCCTTTGGCGGCTTCTACATATTTGTCTTTTTTGTTTCCAGTTGAGCCTACGGCGAATTTATTGGCGGCCTCATATATACGTACCTTGCTGATAGGCTTATGCTCCTTTCCGTCATTCAGTTTTCGTATATTGGCATTCATTCTTTCTATACCATCCGCACTGAATGCAACCTTAGGATCATTTGCGTTTTCATCGAGGTGATTGAGAAGTATTTTCTGAATGCCGGTATCTGTAACGGAAGTCTCAATCTTATTTCTGTCAAAACTTTCGTCGATTGCTTTTCTCGTCGCAAATGTATCATCAGTAAAATAATATACCTTAATCTTGTTAGGATTAAAATCTGCCCAGATATCCTTGTTCTCTCCTTCGGTGAAGAATTTCTTTATGCGTTTTTCGTCATATCCTAAAGCCAGGAGCTGCTTGATCTCTTTCTTTAACTCTTTATTGACAATTACGTCAGGATTCTGTAATGCAGCTGACAATCTTACATCTTTCTCCTTTCTTAAGCGTACTTTTGCAAATACGGTATCCTTATGAAGAGGCTTTCTGACTGCCCACCAGTCAGCATTGGCTTTCTGAGCAGTCATCCCCTTGACAGGCTTGCCTGATTTATCTTGTCTTAGATGACCTTCTTCATCGTAATATGATATGTATTTGTTCGTAGCCTTATTGATTATCCTTAGGTTTTGTTTGAAGCTTACTATTATGCTCTCGAGCACCATCCTGGCATCTTGTGTGAATGTACTCCACGGTTTGAGGAATTCCTTGGCCACCTGTCGTTCCTCTCCGTTGATGATGACTTTTTCATATCTTCTCAACTTGTGCGACAACTGATGTCTTATGGCCTTGTTAGAAGATTTGGCCGCTTCATTATTAAGTAAGTGGATGTGACTTCTTGACGCACAGGCAATGACTATCGCGTCCATAGTGTGATGCCTATGATCTATTCTTTTCTTGCTGACGCCTTTACATAGATCGTCAGGCATACAAGGAATAATATGTCCCTCAGAATTAACAGAGGTAAATTTATCAGTACCGCTTATAGTGTTCATCCTTACAAACCTTGAAAGTACGATGCTGTTCCATACATCGTTCAGTCCCCAGTCCTTTTTAAGACGAGTGGTAATACTACCATTACAAGCAATCAGATTCTTTGAAGTCGCTTCTTCCTCAAATACGCTAGGAGAAATTTCTTCTCTTACAATATTTGAAAGTAATGACATTATGTATCTGCTGATATATCTGGTGTCATTTATCTGTCTTTCTATGAAACCGTCAGGAATATCATCCAGAAGAAGATTTCTCATTTTATCCCTATTCCCGGCATAGTGTTTCTTAACAAATACTTCGTATGATTCCTCTGACAAAATGGTTACAGTACGACCGTTTCCGAGAGGGACGATTTCCCCGTGGTGCCTGCCTATAAACTCTTTTCCTAATAGACGGTCTTTCAGTTTATTGACAGCTGATTCGCAGATTACTTTGTTGTTGAATGAATCGTCAAAATATCTTGACTGAGGAATGATATGTTCGATTTCGTATTCGTGAGTGAAAAGCTTTGCCAGGGGAATAGGCTGTCCGGTGTAAGGTGAACAATACTTTTGATCGAGCCAAAGCTTGTATCTTAGTATTTCACTTCTGCTTGGACGTCTGGTCGCTTCAGGTGAATTCAGTTTGCTGATGATATTGTTTATGTCC
Organism: Bacteroidia bacterium; assembly: GCA_021153285.1. GTDB lineage: Bacteria > Bacteroidota > Bacteroidia > Bacteroidales > UBA932 > Cryptobacteroides. The sequence continues at coordinate 46,144 of JAGKTT010000005.1, read as the reverse complement.
TCATCTCTCTCAATGCTGCTTTGAAGTACTGCTTCCTCATATATTTTTAAAATATCCTGTTGGGTCGGGGAATAAGGACGAACTCCTTCAATCTCAAACTCTGGATTAAGGAACTCGCTTAATAAAGTTCTGATTCTCTGATTGGTGTTTTCGTTTTCAATATTCCTTCGTGTAATTCTTGCTCTTTGTTCACTCGTGCTTTTTAACTCTCTTCCCAGTTCGATGTGGATTTCGTCGATTCTGCCAGTCTTTGTCCATATATCTCTTACTGTTCTGAGAGTTTCAGTTACGACCTGCTCTACAATTGGATTTCTCAACGAATGTTGTTTGAAGTCAGTCAAGAAATTATCGATGTCTTTTGGTGTGTGCCATTTCCTTACTTCTTTCCCTTCTGAGTGTCTTCCATATACTATGTAGCACGCAAACCAAACAGGAAGCCCCTGGAAATCTGAGACTTCTGTAAACGCGTAGGCCCTTTGTCTAATATTGTCCTTAATGTTTGGATCGATTTCTCCAGAGAGGATTTTGTCAATTCTTTCTCTTGTCTTGGAATCAATGGAATCTACTGACCAATATTTACCTATACGCATAAGTGAGAGCAGCCTCTTTACAGCTTTTTCTGAATATGATCCATAATCTTCTTCTTCGAATCTGACCGATTTGAGTTTTTGAATTGTCTCAGCAGATAAATGAGTCAAAAGTTCATCGTATATACCGCCGGTACCTGCCTTCTGTTCAGAGAATACAGCATCAATTTCTTCTTTCGTCTTAACTGAATACAGTAAATGCCATATCTTAATTAACAGATCATCTGTCAGCTTGAGGTACTCATCTTTCTGCAACTTTGCAGCGATTTCGTATCTAGTCTTGTTACAAGGATATTTCTTATCTTCTACGTAGTTCCAACGTAGAGGCAGCTTTTCTCCTGACTTCTTTAAACCGAGAAACTTTGTCACGAAAGTGGTCTGATCAATTTCTTTCTTATCATTCAAGAACTCGAACAGCCTTTCCCAATCCTTGATGTCGCAGAGGTATTCTCCTGTTACATCTTTGTGATCTCCATCATTTGAGTATATTCGGAGATTACTTATAAACTGCCAGATTCTGAACTCCTGAAAAAGAGGATGTGATCTGGATATACATTTAATGTGCTCTGTTTTTATCTCTCTGCTTTCTTGGTCCTTGTATATTCTTGTTTCGTATGGACAATTGCTTATCAAGTGTTTCTTGCTTTTCAAGGGTCTTTGATAGAAGATTATATCTTCTGCAAGGAGATATGCAAAGTCTTTTCCGGCGATACTGTTTCGATATGATTCGTTGTTGGGATATAGTTCATTTATGCAGAGTTTGTACAATGCGGAATCAGTCAGCTCGGAGTGAAATTCACATTGCTTCCTGATAATCTCCTTCAGTTCCTCTCGATAGTATTTGCGCTCTATAGTTCTTACTAGCTTGCCGATGACTTTAATATCCGGTTTTGATAAAATATGGTCATAGATAAATGCACCTACGGTTTTGCCGTAATTCTCAATATCAGATTCGGTGCGTTTCTTTAATAGACTCCAATCGTCTTCTTTAGGTGCTCTTATTGAAATCTTCGCTTCTCCATCTCGGTCCTTCTTTATGCTTCCGTCTTTTTCAAGCTGAGTTGTCACGATAAATTCCTTCTCTTTACCGATCCAGTCTAATGGATGTTCTGAAGCTCTTTTGTATATCAATCCGTTAGATAATGTGACGTTATACCAAGTATTCTTCCCCTTTTTATCTCCAGTATCGGTAACATCCGATACTGTCAGCTTCATATACTCTTCTCGCTTGGAAGAATCTTGTTCCTCTTCTTCACCACGGAGTTGGTAATATCCTCTTTTCTGATTGAAGTTGAGCAGTATCCAGGCAAGCTCTTCCTTTTCTATCTTTTTTGTAAGAGCTTTCTTGCGGAGATAGTACAAAGTCCAGTCTGCAGGTACTTTCCTATTGTACATATCAGGATGTAATGCAATAAAATCTTCAATCATTGCATCGAACGAACTTTGGAATATAAACTCGTATTTCCCAGAATCATTTTTGACCCATTCGATTTTGGGCTCCAGGCCTTTCTTGAACTTTCCATATCCGTCTAAAGATTCAGAGTAGTGATGAGGAAGGAACCCCATCAATTTCAAAACCCGATGGAGTCTTTCTCTTCTTAAAAGAAATCTTTCACGAAGTCTGCGTGTACCTCGATATCCGGTTCTATCTCTGGTTTGAGAAACGCTGTTTCCTTTTTCAAAATCTCCCATTATATCGGCTGACATCGGTATTATTCTACTTCCTGCCGCATCTATTCCGGTGAGAAAGGAAGAGTTGTCTTTATGCTCTTCCGTTACAACGGCCCATCCGATGCTGTTTGTTCCCAAATCAAGTCCAAGTATCTTTTTCATATTGTGTGATTTTCTTTTTGTAGTAAATTTAACAAGTTTATTGCTTTTCTCAAACTAATGCATATCTTTGCAGAAATTTCGAAGCAATTCACAATAAGGATTATTCCGTTGTGAAAACATTTAAGGCGGGGCCGTCAGGTCTCGCTTTCTGTTATGTATGGTATCAGATGCCTTTCAGTATATTCCCTTATATATTGTTCCAATTGAGGGGAATCTATGATTCTGATTTCTCCTGCGAGACTAACAACGAAACGGCCGACTCCGGCCAGATCACGTACGTTGGTTTTAAATATCCAGTTTTCTCCTGATTGGCTGAGGCTCTTGGCAGCCAATGGATATTCCTCTAAAAGGAGGTTCTTTGCACGGAGGGTTAACACCATCCTCACGGGAATTGATGCATCTCCGCTCATTCTGAAGCAATCTGTAGTGGACTTACAGTGCTTTGATTCATTGGTCCATTGTTCGTCAAGAATGTCAACTGAACCTATTCTGGATATTTTAAAGATGCGGTTGCAATTTTTGTCCAGATCGTACGCCCATATATCAATGTAATTTGTCGTGAAGGCAAAAGGCTCTACAATCCTGTCCGATGTCTTATCTGAATTTGCTGATTCATAAGCTCTGAGAATCACGGTTTTGTGCCCTTGTATCGCTTCTCCCAGGATTCCAGTATTTCGAGTACATTCTTTACTGACAGTTAACTCAGCCAGACTGGTCAGGCTGTAAATCGCACTAAGTTTCTTTTGGAGGTTGGCTTTTATGGAACTCCCACCGTCAAGAGCGCTGATAAGTGAATTGATGATATACGCCTCTTCTTCGGAAAAATATATTAATTTGTTGAAATCAACTGAGATTCCCGGTATCTTGACTAGCTTATATAAGTTTGACCGCCTTTTGTCGATAACGAAACGGCAGGCTCGCAGGGTGTCGATATATCTGTATACAGATCGTGAAGAAATCCTAAGCCGGTCGGCGATTTCTTCTACCGTATAGTCGGTTTTGCCGGCCATCAGCATAACAAGATGGAGCAGACGCTCGATTTTTGACTGGTCCATAAAATCTGGTTTTGCCAAATTTAAGCAATCTGCTCCATTTAATGAAGGAAACTATCAATTATTTCCTTAGTTCAGTGCGTTTTGACATAATGTTGTCAAAATTTCAATTCTCAGAAAGAACATACTCTTCTATTGGTCGCAGATAGGACAGCACCTGTAGGGAGTTTCTCGAATGAGGTTCCGGGTGCAAAGATAGTGGTTCTGCTGCATATTGCTAAACCCGTTGAGCGGAAAATCCAGCTCTCATACCACTGCGGTCGCTCAACGGGTCTGTTTCCTGACCCATTGAGCGGTCAGACAGTGTTCAATGCCCGATTTTCCGCTCAATGGGTTAGTTTAGAAAACTCGATAAATATCATTTCAACGCTTCCCGAATCACTTCTGTCAAGGTTTTCATATCGCATTTCTCCGGACTGTATGCCTGAGGGAAGGATATGCCGGGATGCAGTATGCTGAAGCCGTGTGTAGCTGCGTAGTCGTTCATCAGACGGACGCTGGCAGGTGCCCAGCTGTAGGAACCGAAGGCAATGAAATTGCGTCCTCTCACCATTCTGGCCGATATGGCGTGGAGAAAGGCTTCGACCGGTGGGAATATGCCTCCGTTATAGGTAGGGGAGCCCAGGGCTAATGTGTTGTATCGGAAAATGTCGCGTAGGGAGGTCGAGATGTTTTCTGTGCTAAGGTCGTGCAGGGTGACGGGGATACCGATTGAACTTAATTCCTGCGCAAGGTTTCTGGCGGCTTCTGCTGTATTGCCGTACATTGAGCCGTATGCTATGCAGACTCCGTCTTCAGCTTCGTAGCGGCTCAGGCGGTCGTACAGTGCTTCCACTCTGGTGACCTGCTTCTCCCATATTGGTCCGTGAGCACTGCAGATTCTGTTGATTTTCAGGTGTGAAAGCTTTTTCATCGCAACCTGTACTGCAGATCCGTATTTGCCAACTATATTGGAATAGTATCTGATCATTTCGTCGCTGTACATCGAGAAGGCATCAGCGGTGCCGTCGTGGAAACCGCTGGCTGAATAGTGGCTGTGTTCCCCGGGTGGGCATCCGCACTTGAAGACAGTATCCGTTATTCCGTGGTTCAAGGCTCCGAAGGCTCCGAATGCATCTCCTGAAAACAGTGTCGACTCAGCACTCAGCCAGGTCATCATCGTTTCCGGCCAATGCACCATCGGAGTATGATAAAAAGTCAGATCTGAGTTTCCAAGGCTCAATCTGTCACCGTCCCTGACAGCCAGTATATCATCCTCGGTAAGCCCATAAAATCCTTTCAGCATCGGAATAGCTTTAGGGGCAGCCACTACGAGTATCCCCGGATATATGTTCAGCAGTAGAGAAATCAGTGACGAATGATCCGGCTCAGCGTGGTTTACTATCAAATAGTCGATACTCCTGTTTCCAATCTCTTTACTGATTTTTCTAAGGTATTCCTCTTCAAATCCTTTGTCAATTGTGTCAATTAATGCAATTTTCTGGTCAGCAATAAGATACGAGTTGTAACTTATGCCAAAAGGCAAAGGCCATATACCTTCAAACAATTGCTTTTCGCAGTCGTTTACTCCGACATAACGGATTCTTTCAGTGATCTTCATATGCTTTGTTCATACGTTTCTGCCAGGGGTGAAAGCAATGCTTGTGCCATTGGTGTGATTTGGATAATTATGCATTTAGGATTACCTTTGAAGAAAAATTCAGGAATATGAAGATAGCTGTACCGACTAAAGATGGACGTGTGGACGATCATTTCGGACATTGTGCCTATTATACTATATTCAATATAATCGATGGCAAGGTGGCTGAAGTTACCAAAATGGCATCGCCTCAGGGATGCGGATGCAAGAGCGGAATCGCACCTGTGCTTAAACAGATGGGAGTGGCCGTGATGCTTGCCGGCAATATGGGACAAGGTGCGAAGAATGTACTGGAAGCTCAGCGGATAGAAGTGGTCAGAGGCTGCTCGGGAGATGTGGAAGATCTTGTAAATCAATATCTTTCAGGAAATGTAAAGGATAACGGTGAGATATGTGATCACCACGATTGCCATTAATTATGCCACCAGTGGATAATGCCTATAAGCTGAGGAATCAGGAGTTTCTTCAGGAATATGCCCAGAGACCGGGTGTGAAGATTATGTTCAATGGTGTGATGTACAGAGAAATCACAAAGGGAAAGGGACAGAAGCCTTCGCCCAAGAGTTTCGTAACCGTATATTATACCGGTAAACTCATAAACGGAAAGATATTCGATCAGACACAGAAGGGAAGACCGGCTACTTTCCGTCTCAATGAACTTATCACAGGATGGATTACAGCGATGAGGGAAATGCCGGCCGGATCCAGATGGGAGGTGGTCATTCCGTATAATCTTGGCTACGGTTCACGTCCGGCTGGAGCTATCAAGGCCTTTTCGACTTTGATCTTTGATATTACACTGCTGGATGTCAGGTAAGTCTCTCAGAAGGAATCAATGATCATTTCCTTTCTCTGAAATTTTCAATATCATTCACGATTTCATCCAAAGAGTCGCTTATCGACAGCAGCATCCTGCCTCCAGAATGGTCCTGAGAGCTTATGTGTTTTCGATTTCCTTATATCTCATTGCTTGTGCAGATGTCCATAAGCTGAGGCTTCAGGACTGATGTCCAAAGGAGATAACCATCGCGGTTTATGTGAAGATTGTCCTTTTCGAAAAGTGCAGGGTTGACATTGCCGTCTTCATCAAGAAGAAGAGAATTCACATCCACGAAGGTCACTTGGTCTGATATGCCGGCGTATTCTTCAATCAGGTGATTCACGGTCTTTTGTTTCTCTCTTAAGCCAGCTCTGAGTTCAGAATATTTCCAGGAAAGGAAGAATACAGGAGTGCCGGGATAGTCCTTGTCCAATCTCTGGAACAGAAGCCTGTAATGATCCAGAACTTCTCCGGTGGTCAGGTCATTTGCATTGCCGGCAATGTCATTGTCACAAAATACTACAAATGCCTTAGGCTTGTAGTGGGCCATTATGCTTGAGTAATTATAATGGATATCCCTTACTGTAGCTCCGCCATATCCTCTGTTCACAACTCTCAGAGGACTCATCATTTCCTCAAGTCCTTTCCAAAGTCGGATGGAAGAGCTTCCGAAGAACATCACGTCAATGTCTGAAATGCTGTCTGCGGCAGCTTTTGCTTCCAAAGCTTCGATCTGATCTGAATAACGCGTAATCCATTTCATATCAGATTCTTTGCTTACTGGAATGCATCCTTCCACCAGATAGGTTGAAGGATTGGTAGATGTCTCTTGATTCTTGTTTTGTGGTGCCTGGCAACAGCTGCTGATGGTAAGCAGAACGGTAAAAAGGAGTGTCTGGATTTTCATAGTTGTCGATTGAATTTGATTGTCTGCAAAGATATTGATATTTATTGTTTTTTCCGAATATTACCGCAGGTGTCTTAAAGTCGATAAATTCTTTGCTTTCCAGATAATGATTGTTAACTTTGTCGTCTTGATTGCTTATAAATCATTATTCATATATTTAAAATTATGGAAGATTGTATAAAAAACACCCGTACCGAGAGCGATTTGATAGGTTCTATGGAAGTACCTGCTGAAGCACTCTACGGTGTACAGACTCTCAGAGGAATCGAAAATTTTCCTATCAGTTCGTTCCATCTGAATGATTACCCTTTGTTCATCAACGGATTGGCGATAACCAAGCTTGCTGCCGCTCAGGCCAATCATCAGCTCGGTCTTCTCACAGATGAGCAGTTCAATGCTATTTCTCAGGCCTGCCGCGAGATTCTTGAAGGCAAGCATCACGAATATTTCCCGGTGGATATGATTCAGGGTGGTGCAGGAACCACCACCAATATGAATGCAAATGAGGTGATTGCTAACCGCGCCCTTCAGATTATGGGCCTTCCGCTAGGAAAATACAAGCATTGCTCGCCCAATGATCACGTAAACTGCTCGCAGTCTACAAATGATGCATATCCGACAGCCATACATATCGGTCTATATGCAACGCACCTCGAGTTTATGAAGCATTATGAGCTTATCATCAAGTCATTTGAAGCTAAGGCTGAGGAGTTCAAGGATATATTGAAGATGGGTCGTACACAGCTCGAAGATGCTGTCCCTATGACTCTCGGTCAGACTTTCGGAGCATTCGCATCAATCCTTCGCGACGAGATACGCAATATCAATTTCGCTGCCCAGGAACTCCTTACAGTCAATATGGGAGCTACTGCGATCGGAACAGGAATCTGTTCTGAACCAGGATATTCCGAGAAGTGTATTGCAGCGCTTCGTGAAATTACAGGATGGGATATGAAGCTTGCTGACAATCTCGTTGCCGCGACTTCCGATACATCTTGTATGGTGGGTTATTCATCAGCTCTGCGTCGTATCGCTACCAAGATGAATAAGATCTGCAACGATCTCCGTCTTCTTTCTTCCGGTCCTCGTTGCGGTTTTCACGAGTTCGACCTTCCTGCACGCCAGCCAGGCTCTTCCATTATGCCGGGAAAGGTCAATCCTGTGATTCCTGAAGTGATGAACCAGATATGTTACAAGGTCATCGGTAACGATCTTTGTGTGGCAATGTCTTCGGAGGCTGCCCAGATGGAGCTCAATGCGATGGAGCCGGTGATGGCACAGTGCTGCTTTGAATCTGCAGCAATTATGATGAACGGATTCGATACTCTCAGAATCAATTGTGTGGATGGAATCATAGCCAACGTGGAGCAGTGCGACAAGTATATCCATTCGAGCTTCGGTGTCGTTACAGCCCTGAATCCTGTGATCGGTTATAAATATTCTACCCGTATCGCCAAGGAAGCTATGGCTACAGGAAAGAGCATTTATGATCTGGTTCTGGAACATAATATCCTTTCCAAGGAGGATCTTGATACCATTCTTTCACCGGAAAATATGATCAAGCCTGTCAAACTTGACATCAAGGTAAAGGAATAGCATAGGATTATAAAAAATATTCGTATCTTCACCATCTAAAACTTATTATCGATGGTGAAGATTTTTTGTGTCAATACGCAGACCAGTGTGACATTTCCGGAGGGAACCACACTTCTGGAAATGTTGCCGGCATTCGAGTTCGAAAAACCTTATCCTATTCTTTGTGCTAAGGTAAACAATGTCAGCCAGGGACTTAAATACAGGGCTTTCAACAGCAGGCAGGTAGAATTCCTGGATTATACGTCTTATCTTGGACGAAGCGTGTATTGCAATTCATTGTGTTTCCTTCTCTGCAAGGCGGCCAAGGATATTTTCCCTGATTGCCGCGTGATTCTGAGAAGGCCTATCTCCAAAGGATATTTCTGCTCGATTGACAAGGGCGACGGTACGGTAATGACTGCAGATGATCTGGCTCTCATCAAGGCTCGTATGAATGACCTTGTAGAGGCTGACATCCCTTTCCGCAGGCACGAAGTGCTTCTGGAAGAGGCCATCGATATCTTCAGAAAACTCGGATATGATGATAAGGTAAAGCTTCTGGAGACCTCGGGTGATGTCTATGTAAATTATTATACCCTCGAAAATACTCCGGACTACTATTATGAAGCACTTCTTTCAAGTACCGGTCCTTTAAGGGTATGGAGTCTTGATATGTACCGTGGAGGTATGCTTCTGAGGGTTCCGAACAGGCATAATCCTGAAGAACTCGCTCCATTTGTAGAACAGCCAAAGACTTTTGATGTCTTTGCCGAAAACCAGAAATGGAACAGGATAATGGGGCTGGAGAATGTCGGAGATGTGAATCTTGCTTGTCAGAGAGGGGAGGCAAGCGATCTTATAAAGATAGCAGAGGCTCTTCAGGAAAAGAAGATTGTGCAGATTGCAGAAGAAATTGAGCAAAGAGTGAACGACCCGGAAAACCCGGTGCGTCTTGTGCTTATCACAGGTCCCAGCTCCAGCGGAAAATCCACATTCTGCAAGCGTCTGAGCATCCAGCTTAAAGCTTGCGGAATCCGTCCTATATCCTTCTCTACAGATGACTATTTCGTGAATCGTCTGGACACTCCAAGACTTCCGAACGGAGAATTCGATTTCGACAATTTCGAGACGGTCGATCACAGATATCTGCAGAGTGATGTACTCAAGCTTCTCGCAGGGGAAACAGTGGATGTTCCTGAATATAATTTTGTTACAGGTCTCAGGGAGTTTAATGGAAAGAAATTGAAACTTGAGTCTGGATCTATCCTCATCATTGAAGGAATCCACGCTCTCAATCCACGTCTGACCGACCAGGTGGATGATTCTTCAAAATACAGGATCTTCATCAATACCATCACGAGCATATCACTTGATGACCATAATTGTATCCCGACCAGCGACAATCGTCTGCTCAGACGAATTGTCAGGGATTTCAATAAGGGAGCCTTCACAGCCCGTGAGTCTATAATGCATTGGCCGAATGTGCGTCGTTCTGAAGTACAGTGGATATATCCATATCAGGAAAATGCTGATGTACTTTTCAATTCTGCATATCTTGTGGAGTTCGCAGTGGTAAGGGCTCACGCTGAGAAGATTCTGATGACAGTTCCGAAGAATTGTCCGGAATACAGTGAGGTACACAGACTGAAGAAGTTCCTCAGTTATTTCACTCCTGTTTCCGACAAGGATGTTCCTTCGACTTCATTGCTTAGAAGTTTTATCGGCGGCAGCAGCCTTTAAACCGGATCGGAATGAGGATTTTTCTGACAATCATAGGACTGATATCGCTTGGCCTCGGGATTCTCGGGGCCTTTCTTCCCGTATTGCCTACTACTCCTTTTCTCCTTCTTTCAGCCACATTGTTCCTTAAGTCCAATAAAGGTCTATACAATTGGCTTATGAATCATCCCAGACTTGGACCCTATATCCGCAATTTCCTGGAACATAGGGCAATACCTCTCAGAATCAAGGTGATCTCAGTGTCTCTTGTGTGGATTACATTGATCTATTGTGCTGTATGTGTCGCAGAGCACTGGACCTTGAGGACTCTCTTCATAGTGATAGCGATAGCAGTTTCAGCGCATATATTGTCTTATAAGACACTTAAATAATCAGTCCTGCTATCTTTTCCAGCCAGAGGCGGTCGGTCTGGTCAAATTTGTCAGGTGTGTCACTGTCGATGTCCAGAACTGCTGTGACTTCCAGACTTTCCTTATCGAAAACCGGTACGACGATCTCGCTGCGCGAAGCGCTGCTGCAGGCAATATGACCGGGGAATCTTTCTACATCCGGGACAATGACGGTTTCCCTGAGTTTCCAGGCTGTACCGCAGACCCCTTTCCCGAATCCGATCCTGCTGCAGGCTAAAGGCCCTTGGAAAGGGCCCAATATCAATTGGTTATCCTTCACTCGATAGAAGCCGGTCCACCAGAATCCGAAGGTGCTGTGGATCATTGAAGCAATATTGGCCATATTGGCGATAGTGTCGCTTTCACCTTCAGTCAATGCTGTGATCTGCGAATACAGCAGGGCGTATTTTTCTTCCTTGCTTCCGTCGGAAATTATCAGTTGCTCTGCCATAGCTTATATCAATGAATACAGTACGAATGTCCAGTGAGCGATAAAAGCAGCCACAATTCCTCCGATGGTGTGGGAGATTATTGCCTTGGATGTGAGTCTGCGGTAGCCGAGGCTGTCCAGCATTGCCGTGTGGGTGCTGAGATAGCCACTCCAGCACATTCCGATAGCTGTGAACACTGCAATGGCATTGCCGTCTATCCATCCCTGTGAAATGAAGTTCGGGATCAGTCCCAGGGCGGCTCCCACCGCTCCAAGGGCAGTGATCGGGAAGGCTATCAGATGAGGATCCTCGAATCCGAAAAGCCATTTGAATATGAAGTCGATCTTTTCACCGATCCAAGGCAGGAGTTCTACGCCTTCATAGGCAGCTCCTGTATATGCTCCGGTAGCAGAAGGACCGAATGTCAGAAGCATTACCAGTGTCGAAATGATCAGTACACCCGGGATTATGGCCAGTCCGACATCCACTCCTGTTCTTCCTCCATCCAGAAGTGAGTCCAGAATCCGTTGGAACAGAGGCTTTTCCTCAGTTTTCTCTTCAGAAAGTCCTGCCGTGTCCGATGAACTGGCATCTTCGTCTTTATATTGCGGATATGCTTTGATTACGAAATACTGCATCAGACGTGTGGAAACAATGCATCCGCATATGGCGCCGAATAGCCCGATGAAAGGTTCTGCATAATAACCTTGGCCTACCATAAATACGATCACCAGAAGACCCATTCCGAAAGCTGTGCCGAAATTGGTGAGTGATATGAACTGATATTTCTTGAAATAACTGCTGAACCGTTTGTCCTGAGTCAGTGAAATGATGGCCGGATTGTCTGAAAGAAATGTAAGCACAGCTCCGAGGGATGCCACTCCCGGAAGATTGAAAAGAGGCTTCATAAGTGGCCTGAGGAGCTTTTCCAGAAGGGTGACTACACCGAATTCCATAAATATACGACCGATGGCACCAGTGATGACGCATATGGCCATAAGATAGAAGACTGTGTTCAGCAGAAGGTCGTGAGCTGTATTCATTACGGTGTTCAGCATATTCGGAGTGCCCATTACAGAACCGAGATAGGCGAAAAGTCCGAATACTATCACCAGACATACTACTCCCGAAGGAATGAGCTTCCAAAGCTTGCGGAATGAAAATTTCATTATGGTCTGCGTTTAAGATTCAGCATATTCATTTTCCAGGTGATACCTGCGTCAATTATTGTCTGTCTGTCCTGAAGGGCAGCGGCTGTGACGGCTTTACCAAAAGTATAGCAGCAGTTCAGATGCAGTCTGAGAGCCTTGGAATCCTTGATAGGATAGTATTCGATGCCACCTCCGATTCTGGTGATGGATGTTCCGGGAGTCACGCACCAGTCACCCTCTTCATCGGCAAGATTCCTGTCGTGTGTGGCTTTGGCAAAGACATCAAGACAGCTGATAGGGAACCATTTCAGTTCGCACATTACAGAAAAATCCTTTCCGAAATCCTTTGCACTTACACTTCTGTTCATAAAGTCAAGGGCGAGTCTGAAATCTCCTGCGGTGAATCTGTTTCCAAGAGCCAGGTAGTTGATGAATCTGCCCGGAAGATATTCTATGAAATTCAATGAATAGAGTGAACTGTAGATTCCGTGCGATCCGGCCCACATTATATTATATGCGAACATTTCGTTGTTTCTCACATTGAGAGCATCATTGCGTCGGAAGGGACTTTCGCAGAACTGGAACATCAGTCTGTCATTCCTTGAATCAGTATCCCAAGCAAGGCTTGCACCATACTGATAACAAGCAATGTTGTTCCAATACTCCGAGCAAAAGTATAGGTCGATAGGGGCTCCGTCATATTCGAATCCTCCGATCCCGACTACCTGCTTACCTCCGGAAAGAGTCCAGTTGCCTAGTCTGTAATCGATTGTAATCCAGTCTGTAGCATCGAAGAAAGTCGCATCCTTGTTTGGCTTGTTCAGTCTCTGACGATAAGAGTAAGATACATTTTCTGCAAGCTTTCCGTCCAGGCGGATGTTCAGATACCTTCCCTTGAATCCGCTGGCATCATTGATCTTTTCACCGGATTGATATACATTTGTATAGTCGACTCTGGCTTCGACATCGAGTTTGAGCAGACTTGCTTTCTGAGCGGCTGCAGACAATGAGATCAGGGCAGCCGCAACTGAGATGAATACGCGTTTCATAAATATGTGTTAGCAGACACAAATATATGGATAAAATGTCGCTTTCGTATACTCAAATCAGTTATATTTGTAAAAACTGATGATATGAGTGATTTTAGAATCAGATTCCTCTTTTGTCTGGCTTTGATCATCCTTCTCGGCGGATGCAAGCCAGATGGATTTGATGACAATCCTTCCGTAGAAGTCCCGGAAGATATACCTCAGGACAAACCTGCTTATGAAATCCTTACGGATGATGCATATTCTTTCAAGGAGTTTATTCACACCCTTATAGATGAATCTTCTCTGACTTCTTCAATCCCTGATGCTATGAAGATTCTGCTGGAAGCCCAGATCGATACCTATATCGAAAATCTGGCTTCGACTGTCGGTGTTGCGCCAGAAGAACTTTGGTTCCGTAGAGTCACATATCTCTATCCAAGCATAGATCAGTATGGATCGCAGCGCAGTCTGTCTGCTATGGCACTTTGGCTTGGAGCCAAGGCTGACGAAGAATGGACGGATATATCTCCGGACCGCATATGTCTGATGGAACATTTTACAATTGCTTCAGATGCTGAGTGTCCGAGCGTAGGATACCCTTTCGAAGCTTTCATAAACGGCAATTCTCTGGTGCTGATGCCGGACTATATCGGGTATGGTGCTACAGCTGATATGGTTCATCCATATATGAATCACGAACTTTGTGCTGTCAATTCAATTGATGCGCTGGAGGCCGGTTATAAATTATTCGAGGAACTGTCTATTGCTGAAATGACCCCCGGATGGTCCACATCGGTTGCCGGAGCTTCTCAAGGCGGTGGAAATGCATTGGCCGTCCATAAATATATGGATACACATTCTGATGTCTCTCAATATTGGAATTTCACACATTCCTGTTGTGCCGCAGGACCTTACAGCCCATCTCTTACGGTTGATATATATCTGGAAGAGGGAACTACGGCAAATCCGGTCCTCTTTACTCTTACGATGAAGTCTATGTATGATTCATATCCTGATATCCTTGGGAAGTTCGATGAGAATAGGTTTTATTCGGAGAGATTTCTTGAGCATAAGGAGGTTCTTGATGAAGCTTTGGATTCCAGGAAATACACGACATCAGAAATGAATGATCTGTATTTCAGCTTTTTAATGCCGGAAGGAGAAGAGACTACAGGCGGCTTGCTCAGGATTGAGGATATATTGAGTGACGAAATTATGGATAAAGATTCTGAGATATGCAAGGCTTTGTACGAATGTCTTGAAAAATCTGACCTGATAAAAGGATGGATCCCGGTCAAGCCTATGAAGCTTTATTTCAGTTACTCAGATAGTGTCGTACCAGCAGAAAATACATTGGCCGTATTCGATGCATTCGGAGAAAGCAAAGTGACACTTGAGCCGAGCCTGCTTATGGATCATACCTTGAACTGTGTTTACTGGATGCTTGACGTTATGAGCCATTCCGAAAATACCACTCGCAAGTTTTGATTTCAGCAAGTTTGAGAGGGTTTTTGTGGATGATCCGCTTCATTGATCTGTTTTATTTCTGATATGCTTCGCGTGGATCACCGTTGGCGAGATAGATTGTGCCGCAATGAGCGAAACCATAGCGGGTGAGTATGTGATGCATTATCACATTGTCCTTGTGGGTGTCGATCCTGATGCAGGATGTACGGGTGAATGCCCAGTCCAAGAGGACTTCAGCAGCCTTGTGACCGGGCTCAATTGCTGCTATGCGGTGAATTACATAATAGGGCTCATCATTGAGCCAGCTGCCTTCGATATAGGCGTAAGTCGGGTCTGGGCCGGGAATGAATGCCATTGTGGCTATGATGCGGCTATCTTTGCATAGAACGAAACAATTCCCATCATCGATATCCTTTCTGACGATTTCTTCTGAAGGATAACTGTCGTTCCATTGATGGAGATTGCCGCTTGCGCGCATTATTCCCTTAGCCTTATGGAAAATCTCCATAAGGGATGGAATGTCATTGTGTGTGGCTGTTCTGATCATTGATTCAGTTTCATATCTCCTGGCTTTATCCAGCCAAGTCTTGTCATTATCGCGTTGAGTCCAAGGCTTATTATGGCAGGGGCAATGAAGTAGAGACATAGGATCTTTACTATCAGCATTCCGATGGAATCAGCCTCAGGTGACATTGTTGCATATGTGGCGAGAGGACCGACGAGTCCGGATGTACCCATTCCGGCACCAAGGGAATTGTTGGTCATTTCCAGCCATACTGTGGATACGGGACCCAATATGGCTGATGTCAGGGTCGGAGCAAGCCATATCACCGGCTTTCTCATAATGTTTCCTATCTGCAGCATTGATGTGCCGACTCCTTGTGAAAGCAGTCCTCCGACACCATTGTCTTTATAACTGATGACTGCAAATCCGACCATCTGTGCGCAACATCCGACTGTCGCAGCCCCTGCTGCAAGTCCATCGATGCCGAGCATTACGCAGATGGCTACCGAACTGATCGGGAGAGTAAGGGCGCAGCCTACCAATACGGAAACTGTAATTCCCATCAGGAATGGACTCAACTGGGTAGCATCGTTGATTACTGCTCCAAGATATAACATAAAATCATTTATAGGAGAGCAGCAATATCTGGCGAAAAGTCCTCCGCAAACTATAGTCACTAAAGGAGTCAATATGATGTCTATCGGAGTCTTCTTTGAAAACAGCATTCCGATCTCGGCTCCGAGGATAACGCTCAGATACGCTCCTACCGGTCCTCCGAACTGGTATCCCAATGCACCCGTGATCGCCGAGGAAATCGTAACAAGAGGTGCACAAGACATTCCTGAAGCCATTGCAAGGCCGATGCACGCTCCGATCAGAGGTGAAGTACTTGATAAGGCCTCAGCTATGAAATCCAGAAAATCAAGTCCCGGAATTCTGGCGATCTGGCTTATGATCAGTCCCAGAATCAGGGAACAGAACAGGCCCATAGCCATATGACTCATCGCATCTACGATGTATTTCCTGAATATCTTTTTCATTTATCCATCATATTTGATACTCCTTTCTTTTCTCAATGTGGCTGTTGAAGAAACTCTATAGCCAGTATGGATCAGGGAAGTGCATTCCATAAACCCTCAGGCCTTCCTCTTGGGCTGTCTTCATAACAGCTTTTCGTGTTTCTACTGCCTGAGTCTTATCCATATCGAACCGTGCGCTGTACTGCGGATACTTGACCTGAAGTGCAGTTCCGTGCATAATGTCACCTGCTATGATATTGGTACCGATCTGATAGACAGTATGGCCCGGGGTATGTCCGTACGCCTCGATAGCCTTTATACCGCAAGGCAGGGTGTCATCAAGGGTGAACTTATCGAGACTGTCTTCATAAAGTTCGATCGTCTTTCTGATTCTGGCTGTCTGTTCTTCAGGCATTGCCATCCAGGCGTCCAGCTCGACGGTATTGATATGTAATCGGGCGTTAGGGAAAACGGCCTTGTCATCAGCTGTCAGACCTCCGATGTGGTCTCCGTGCAGATGGGTGATGAAGATATGGTCGACGTCTTCAGGTTTGACTTCTAATGATATGAGTTTCGGAACAAGCTGTGAGTCAGGAGCTCCGTTCGCAGCATCGAACAGTATTTCCTTGCCATCGGCCTTTACAAGGAATGCGCATACTGACGCCGGTATTCCTTCTTCCAGACCGAGTTCTGCTATCAGACTGTCAGGCGCCTCAGAAAAAAGAGCCCTCTGCATCAGTCTCGGCTGGGCATTGTCCTGAATCGGGTGTATTTCTACTTCTGCGACAGTATTACGGCACGCACAGGTGAAGGTTAATGCTGCGGCAAGCAGCAGGAAGGTTTTATGTCTCATAGCTGTAGTTGTTAATATTTGTCGAAATTGGTTATAATACATTACGCATCAATGTTTTAAATAACACCTTCTCCGCTCCGGGCTGAATTTCTCAATAGCATATCGAAGCATAGTACGGGGCATCACGCTTTTGTGCTTCTCGAGAAATCCGCACAACAGTCCTTCGTCCCTTTTACCGACTTCGCGCAGCATCCAGCCGACAGCCTTCTGCATAAGGTCGTGCCTGGTGCACAAAAGCTTTTCAGCCAATCTCATCGTATCCTTGAACTGCCCGTTCCTGATAAGCATCAATGTCGATACCACTGCAATTCTCTGTTCCCACATAACCGATGAACCGGCCAATTCATCAAGGATACTGCGATCTTCTTGTTTGAGCATATAATCTCCGAGAATATATGGAGCGGAAAGATCCACAAGATCCCAATTGTTTACCCATCTTGTATGGCTCAGATAAAATCTGACAATATTCTCCGGATCCTTTCTGTATTTTTCAATCAATATCAATAGGGCGCAGAGCCTGCACTCGTGCCATCGGCTCTCAAGGAGCATTTCCACCACTTCCAATGGCAACCCTGCAGCGGTCTTTGCCACCTTTCGGGTGTTCGGGACAATTACCCCCATAAAACGGTCTCCCTCGCCATATTGGCCTTTGCCTGTCTTGAAGAAACGAGGCAGTACTTCTTTCTTTTCCTTGTCGGAGTATTCTCTCAGTGCCTTAAGTACATCGGTGTATTGTCGGGCCGCTTTCAGGGTCAATGGCGAAAGATGACAGTACCCGTCCGGATTCTTGACAAGATAGTCCTGATGATATTCCTCTGCGGGATAAAAGCATTCAACAGGCTTTTTCTCCACAGCCAAAGGACCGGAACTGACGCCTTGTATCTCATTGAAGACCATTTCTATATCTTGCTCGTCCTGAGGGTCTGTCCAATAGACTCCGGTTCTGTATCTTGTGCCGATGTCATTTCCCTGGCGGTTTATCAGAAGCGGATCGATTGACCTGAAAAACAGTCTGCAGAGCGTCGTGAGGGAAATGATTTCAGAGTCATATGTAAGCTTCACGCATTCCGCATAGCCGGTCGTATCGGTATATACGTCCTCGTAGCTGGGATCCGGAACATTTCCGTTCGCGTATCCAGCCACAGTTTCTAAAACTCCATCCAGCTGTCTCAGGTAATGTTCCGTACCCCAGAAACATCCTCCTGCAAAGTAAATCGTCTTGGTCATATCAGACAAAGTTACCGATTCTATATTAGAATGACAAGATAAAAGACTGTTCACAGGGGCTTTTTATGACCTCCTGTGAACAGTCTTATCCTTAAGTCAGAAAATACCTCCTATGAACATAGGACTATTTCTGCTCCCAATGGAACGGAGCGAATTCGGTGTCAGGATCCCGCCACGAAGCTTTTCTCAACGAGTAGATGATGAAAGGAATCACGACCATAACTATGCATCCTATGATCAGAACAGAGTACCAGACAACATTGCTTCCAGTGGCAATCTGTCCCGGAGGGATGAAACTGAGGATGAATGCCAGCAGGGAACCGGCGAAACCCACTAATCCAAGAATCCACATCAGTGCGTTACCTTTACCCAGCCGGAACGGACGAGGAGTATTCTTCATCTTGTAACGGAGCACTATGCCTGCAGTAAACATCAGCATATACATTATCAGGTACAGCAGGATAGTCAGCTGAGATAGTATCTGGTAGAATGATTGCACGGAAGGCATCACCACGAACAGCAGGGACAGGAGAGTCACGATACCTCCCTGAACCAGCAGGATATTACGCTGGACACCGTTTCTGTTGGTCTTCTGGAAAAATGGAGGCAGATAACCGGCTTTTCCTACTGTGAATATACCTTTTGAAGGTCCTGCCACCCAGGTCAACACGCTGGCCAATACTCCGACCATCAGAGCGATTGCGATAATAGGCCCTGCCCAGGTTATGTGGAAATGCCTGAAATAATTGTCAAAGCCGACAAGCAGTGATTGGGTGAGGTTTATATCCTTGGCAGGGATGATGAAGCCCAGCGCAAAAGTTCCCAGAACGAAGATTGCTACTGTTGCTAATGAGCCGATAATGATCGCCTTAGGGTAGTTTTTCGAAGGGTTGTTCACATCCATTACGTGTACGCCCATCATCTCCATTCCTGCATAGAAAAGAAAGATGCTGCTGGCCAGGACAAGATTGTCGAATTTCGTAAGGTCCGGGAAGAATCCCTGCGACATATCCATATGATTGTGGCCGCCTGTAACAATATATATTATGCCCAATACTATCAGAAGTCCTGCTGGAATGATTGTTCCGACCATACCGCCCCATTTGCTGATCTTGCCGACCCAGCTCAGGCCTTTCAAGGCAATGAATGTTGCGATCCAGTATATTGCGAGGACCGCCGTGAGGGTGAATAACTTGTTTGAGGCCAATGCCGCATCCGATGCATCGTTCAGGCCGATATATGCGAATGATACTGCTCCGAAGGTCAATACGGTCGGATACCAGATGGTGGATTCGATCCATTGCAGCCATATTGCCAGAAATCCTGTACGCGCACCGAAGGCTTCGCCTACCCAACGGAAAACTCCACCCTGCTTGTCGGAAAACATTGCTGCCATTTCTGCTGCTACCATTGCTGTAGGGATCAGAAATACAATGGCTGCAAAGAGATAGTAGAATGCAGATGAGGGCCCGTACACAGCTTCTGCAGGCAGACCTCTGAGACTAACCACTGCCGTTATGTTCATAATGGCCAGTGTGGCGACGCTAAGCTTGAATCCTGTATTTGTTTTCTGTGTGTCCATAATATAGTTCGTTTTTTGTTATGCGGGGATACATCAGTGGGTGTAAACCTTTCCTTTCTGCTTTTCCTGTTTTATGTGACTCTGTCGCGATGGGGTCGGGTATTTGAGCTTTTCCAGTTCAGCGACGGCATTATGTATGTCCTGAATAAGCATATCTGCCATATCGCGTGACATTCCTTGGCGTACTACTATTCGCATAACCACCATATCTTCGATGTTCTTCGGCATCGTATAAGCCGGCACCATCCAACCGCTCTGCATCAGCTTGTCCTGAAGGTCGAAGAGTGTCCAATTGGCCTTTTCTTCATATTCCGGTTTCAATTTCCATATGAAAAGCGGATTATCCAATGTCTCCGAGTAATTTTCGAAGCAATGCATCTTTCCGATGGCCTTGTGGCAGTACCGGGCGATATCCATTGAATTTGTATGGATTTCCTTGTATCCTTCTGTACCAAGGTGGATGAAATTGTAATATTGGCCTAGAATCTGTGCGGCAGGGCGTGAGAAGTTAAGTCCGACCTGTGAGATGCTTGCTCCCAGATAATTGACACTGAATGACATATCTGCAGGAAGGTATTTTTTGTCCCGCCATATGACCCAGCCCAGACCAGGATATACCAGACCATATTTATGCCCGGATGTAGAGATCGAATAGACCCATTTGAGTCTGAAATCCCATTTCTTTTCAGGAAAGAGGAACGGGAGGATGAAGCCTCCGGATGCTGCGTCGATGTGGATCGGAACATCGTATCCTGTCCTTGCATTGTAGGCTTCAAGAGCTTCATTCAATCCTTCCACATCATCGTTCATTCCTGTCCAGGTCACTCCCATTATCGGTACGATGCATATGGTGTTTTCGTCGCACATCCTGATCGCTTCCTCGATATCCAATGTAGGATGTTCGAGGGTGATCGGTACAGTACGCATCTCTATCTGCCATAGCTGACAGAACTTTTCCCATACTACCTGATATGCCGTACTCATTACCAGATTCGGCTTGTCGTATGGTTTTCCCTCAGCCTTGCGTCTGTCGCGCCAACGCAGCCAGGCTGCCACTCCTCCGAGCATACAGGCCTCTGATGAGCCGATTCCCACTGCTCCAGTCTTCCACGCTCCCTTTTCCGGTGTGTTCCACATATTGGCGACCATATTGATGCATCGTCCGCACATTACAGCCACTCGTGGGTATTCGGTTTCATCGATGAAATTGACGCCCACAGCTTCGTTCATCAGACGGGTGCCGTAGTCATCCATATATGTCGTGACGAATGTGGCGAGATTCAGCCTTGGCTGAGTCTGAGGGAATGTCTCGTCCTTGACTATCTGATATGCCGTTTCCGCAGCTGTCCGGTGTTTCGGGATGAATTCCGAAGGTGCAGGTTCCCGCATTTCCTTAGAGCCGAATATCTCGCTCATATCATCTTCTCCAGTCTTTCTTCTTGTGTTCATAATTTATAATATTTAAAAATTGTAAAACCTGTCCGAGGCTGGTCACAAATTGTGCCATTTATGCCGCGTATAAGAAAGCCGTAAGGGACAGGCATATAAAAAAGTGTACTCAGATCTCTTTTCTGAGTACACTTGATCAATGGATCTCTTTTCCTGGACTTAATACTGTTTTTTGTGGCCCGGGCCTGCCGGGAACCAGCCTTTCCTGACACGCTCTTTCTGTTCCTTCAATTCAAGGATGCTCCAGAATGATGAAAATGCCGTAACGCCGAGAATGGTGGAAAGAATGAGATGGCTGACCATCAGTGATAATGCTCCGAAGATGATTCCGGCAAGAAGGAACATCCACCAGCATTTTGTTCCAAGATAATATTCTGCTTTGATTACTATCGGGTGGAATATCCCGATGATAAGGAATGTAGCAAGTCCTACGATTATACCTGTAAAATTCATAGCTTATATAGTTTGTATTGCTAAGTTAACTATAAATCCGGGAATTTTCCTATTTTTGTTCCCCCCTAAATTACCATTTTATATTTAAACGAATTATGAAACGCTTTATTTTGATTTCCATATCTGTCTTGCTTTGCATCTGTACTATGGCTCAGGAAAAGAAAATCATCAAGGGATTTTCAGGAGGAATGATGGTGCATTCAGGCTATCAGTTCGGTGGTGACAATCCTTATGGTTATAATCCGAAAGGAGCTACTTTCGGTATAGGAGGTGTGGCAAGACTACATCTTTCCGATCATTTCCGTACTGGCTTTGAAGGCTATTTCTCGTCTCTCGGATTGAAGGAAGACGTGGTGAAAGGAAGCCATAACAAGCTGTTCTGGACCGGTGTTCTGGCAGACTGGTATTGGAAAGCCGGACGCTTCTATCCTTATGCCGGAGCTACAGTGGGCGGAGGAATGGAGACAGCGTACTATATGTTTGAGGGTGACAGTCACGACTGGCTTCCTGAAGCGAATGCCGTATTCAATAAGCAGCCCTTCTTCGCTGTCGATCCTTTTGTGGGCTGTGACATCGCAGTCGGCGAGGCTTTACGTCTGACCATCAAGGCGGACTGGCTTATGGCGATCCGCAGTACCGGTCTTAACAGGCCTCTCGGTCCCCGAATCTATTTCGGATTTATCTTTGCTCATTAAGCATTCTATTCTTCATTCTCCTGCTGTCTATACACTCCGTAATCGCCATATGATGTGCAGAGCCCATTTGTAGTATCTTCAGGACGAAGTTCTGATGGAATGCAGTACAGCTCATAGAAGTTCGTCTATCAATTGAAAAATAATTTTATATGAATACTACGTTTTATAAAGCAATCTTGCTTGCCTTCACTGTCATCTTCCCGATCAGCCTGACTGCATCAGGCCGCAAGGCGGAAAATATCAATTTCAAGTCAGCTGAGAAGACCGTTCTGGAGGTCTTTGTCGATGGACAGCCGGTAAAGGTGGATCGGTATGTGGATAATTACGTGAAGTATCCGAACCGTCCTCAGGATCAGCTCATAAATATTTATGTTCCTGAAAATGCTACAAAGCAGTCACCTGTAATGTTCTATGTGAACAATGGAGGTTGGATTGCGAATTCTTATCCGGACCGTACTCTCGTCGATGGAAATGATTATGACGGAACATATGATAAGATAGGAGTTGCTCTAAAGGAAGGTTATGTCCTGGTGTCATATGGATGCCGCAGCCGTGCTGATGAGCCTGTGGACGGTCATTATCTCGGACATTCCCCTGCAACAATGACGGATACAAAAGCAGCTATCCGCTATCTTCGACATAACCGCAGATTCATTCCTGCCGGAGATGTAGATAAGATATTCATAACCGGAACATCCGGTGGCGGAGCTTTGTCGACTGTCATTGCTGCCAGCGGCAATAGTCCTGATTATTTACCATCTCTTTATGAAATAGGGGCGGCCGGAGTGGAATTGGACAAGGATGGCAATTATTGGTCTAAACCCGGATGTGGAGACAATGTCTTTGGTGTCATCGGATATTGTCCGATCACTGACCTGGGACACGCCTGTGCTGCATACGAATGGCTTTACGGAGACACAAGACGTATAATGTACGTTACCGGGGAAATGAAATATCCCGGTGTGGATGAAGATAGTGTTATCTCTGCTTCTGCCGCATTGGCGGAAGATTATGTGGAATATGTCGATGCTCTCGGCTTGAAGGACAATGACGGAAATGCTTTGACATCGGCAAATCTCAAGGACTATATTGCCGGTCTGATGATCGAGGAAATCGACAGGACCATAGCAGAACTTGGTCAGGAGCAGATGTTGAAGGATATTGCGAAGAAGACCAGAAGGGGCACCCGTGTCAATAACGGATGGCTTGTATTCAATGAGGACGGAAGCTATGAATATGATCTGGACAAGCATCTTTACTATGTCGCAAAGTATACGACTCTCAAGCCGGCACCTGCCTTTTCCAATAAAGGACTTTTTGTGACACATATGAATGAAGATTCTCTTTTCGGTATCGCGGATGTTCCTTATTGTCCTTTCAATGAATATTCCTGGAACAATGACAAAGAAATCAATGGTGTCGGAAAGGATGAAACATTGCTCACCTGGGATGAATATCTGGAAACAGAAGATGGCAAGAATCTGGCATTGCAGATCAAAATGACATCTGCGATAGACTATCTTCTCGAAGGAACCAGTGATATTGCCCCATATTGGTACGTACGTCACGGAATGGATGATCGCGACACTTCATTTGCAGTCGAGGCAATTCTGTTCAATGCAGTAAGGAACAATCCGAAGATTACGGACTCGAATGTCGGTTTCGCCTGGCTTCTTCACCATAGCGGCGACTATGATGTTCCAGAAGCATATTCCTGGCTCCAAAAGATTCTGAAGTAGATTTTGCTATGTATCGGCTGCTTTGGAAAGTAATGTTAAAATCATTATTTTTGCCGCCCTTTAATTTGAAAATATATGAACGAAATTCCAAAGTGCCCCAAGTGTGGCAGTGAATACACTTATTTTGACGGATCCCTTTATGTTTGCCCTGACTGTGCTTATGAGTTTGATTCAGTAGAAGAGGCTGCTGAGGCTGATGATGTTGCGAGAGATTCTAATGGTGCTGAACTTTTTGATGGTGACGCGGTTACAGTTATCAAGGATCTCAAGGTAAAGGGCTCTTCTATGGTTATCAAGCGTGGAACCAAGGTGAGAAGTATCCGTCTTACTGAAAATCCGGAAGAAGTGGATTGCAAGATCGACGGCAGCAGTATCGTACTCAAGACCTGTTTCTTGAAAAAGTAATATGAAGGTACTGGTAACAGGAGCAGCTCAGGGGATTGGCAAGGCGATCGCAGAGATATTCTTGAATAATGGTCATTGTGTCGTCGGACTTGACCTTCAGGAATCTTCTCTGACGGGTGTCAATTACACCCATATTCTTTGTGATGTGAGAGGTGAACTGCCGGATATAGAAGGTGTTGAGGTTCTGATCAATAATGCCGGTGTCCAGAATGCCGATGATATAGATGTGAATCTCAAGGCTTTGATCAAAGTTACCGAAAAGTATGGTGTCCGCAAAGGAATCAGGTCGATTCTTAATATTGGATCTGCAAGCGGTCACACCGGCTCTGAATTTCCTGAGTATTGTGCCAGCAAAGGTGGAGTGATAGCATACACTAAGAATGTAGCATTGAGAGTCGCTGCATTCGGAGCAGTCTGCAACAGCCTGGATCCTGGTGGCGTTCTGACTCCGCTCAATGATTGTGTGGTCAATGATCCTGTTCTTTGGGAAGAAATTATGCAGCAGACTCCACTGAGAAGGTGGGCTACAGCTGAGGAAATTGCCCAGTGGGCATATTTCCTTACTGTAGTAAACCGTTTCTGCACTGGTCAGAGCATAGTGGTGGATGGGGGAGAGTCCATCAATTCAAAGTTTATCTGGCCGGATTAAATGTTTTTTGTTAATTCACTCATAAATACCGGTGAGGGCTGATGGTTTATGGAATCAAATCCGAAGAGGAATTTCCTGTCGCCGCAGCAAAGCAGAAAGTATCTGTGTGACGCTTCTGTCAGACCGTATCGGATATCAGACACCAGTCCTTCGCTCTCCAGAAATGTCTCAGGATGCTTTATCCTGATTATCTGACCAGCCGGTTCCTTCTTCAATGAAAGCCCTGCCTCGATCCAGGCAATTGATACATCTGAAATTTTATCCGGATAGTACTCCCTGCAGTACTCATATAGAATGATTCCTCGCCTTTCAATGCTGACAGGAGAGCCGAGAATCATTCTTGTCTCGAGATAACCGGTGAAATCCATAAGAAATTCTTCTGAAACAAGACTTCTGATGACTTTCTGCCAGGTAGGGCAATTGTAATACAGATCCACCATCCTGGATATCTGCATTGCCTTCAAAAGGTCCCTGGCAGTCATAGATGATGTCTGAAGGACTTCATATGGCGGCATATGGGAAAACTTCAGTCCTCTGGAGTCAGCTTCAGAACGCATCCTTGTACCAGGCAATACCTTAAGTGATTCTATCTGAAGTTCATCCACGCCCATTTTCATAAGTCTGCTTATATCTCTGCAGAGCATTTCCAGATTATATTCAGGTAATCCTGCTATCAGGTCTGCGTGAGTTTCAAGGTTCTTGGATGAGCACAGATACTCCAGACCTTTAAGCGAGGCTTCAAGACTTCCTTTTCGTCCGCTTTCGCCGAGAACTTTGCTGTCCAGACTCTGGATCCCTGCTTCAAGATGGAGAAGTCCTGCAGGAAGCTCTTCCAGTTTTCTTTTCAATGTCTCAGAGATAAGTGCGGGATGAATTTCCAGATGGAAACGCATCTTTCCGGCATATCGGGTGAAGAGATCGAGCATCGAGCAGGCTCTGTCAGTGTCATAATTGAATGTCCTGTCCAGGACCCTGATGTCCTTGATTCCGTGAGCGCAAATGTTGTCCAGCCTCTCTCTGACCTGATTTATGTCCTGATATCTGACAGGTTTTTCGCCCCCGCTTACACAGAAGGCGCAGGTATTGAAACATCCGCGTGTGGTTTCAAGCTGGACGAAAGGCTTGTCCCAATTGAAAAAAGTGCTTTGCTCCGGATATTTCAAGGCGGCAAAATCTGCGACCCGTGCAATGCCATTGTCCCGATATTTTCCCGTATCTGCATCAATACTGCACAATCCTTCAATGGAGCTCCAATCTCCCGCATTTTCGATTGATTCCAATAATTCGGGCAGAGCTTCTTCGCCTTCTCCCCGAATTACGGCAGTAATGAAATCGTTGGTTCTGAGGAAGTCTTCATTGTTTCCAAGAAATTCCGGTCCGCCGCATATGATTTTCACTCCTGCGAGAAGCTCTGACACTCTGGACAGGACTTCGACCTGCATCCTATGTGTAAAGAGCCAGAAGGTAGCGGCAATTATGTCAGGACTTTGTTCTGCCACTGCGGCAGCCAGGGCTCCCGGGTTGTCATTGATAGTACCTCGGACTACACACCATTCCCATTGACTCTTATCACTTATTTGTGAGTGGATTGCAGGAAGGGCTACCGAGGAGTGGGAATAAGAACTGTTTATGTCCAGCCAGAGGATTTTCATATCGTTTCATTAATGCGACTATGCCGGACAAAGTTAATGATATTAAATTAATCTGGAGTTGAAAATATGATGAAAAACCGTACATTTGAAAAATGAAAACAGAACCTATGCTTAAAATATTCAAAGATTATTCAGTTTCTGATGTCGGACTATTGACCAGACGCAACTCCGCCATTGATGTATTCAGAGGACTTGTTATGCTTCTGATGGTTTTTGTGAATGATTTATGGACTGTCCGTGGAGTGCCGCATTTTCTGGAGCACTTCTCTACCTTTGAGGACGGTATGGGGCTTGCTGACATTGTCTTTCCGATGTTTCTTTTTGCAATGGGTATGTCCGTTCCTTATGCTGTAGAAAGCCGGTTTTCAAAGGGGTTTTCCGGTGAATCTACATTGGGACACATCTTTTCCAGGACCTTTGCATTGCTGGTTATGGGAGTCTTCATCGTCAATTCTGAAGGAGGAGTTGATTCTGTCATAGGATATGGAACAGGTGTGTACCGCGTATTGATGGTTCTGGCTTTCTTCCTGATCTGGAATGCATATCCTAAAGATTTTGATGCGAGGAGGTGGCTGCAGACTGCAGGTATTGCGATACTCATATTTCTGGCTTTTACTTTCCGTACTCCCGATGGCGGCTATATCAGAGCCGGCTGGTGGGGGATACTCGGACTTATCGGTTGGGCATATGTCTTCTGTTCGACTGCATATGTACTATTGCGAAAGAAACCTTTATCCCTTCTTCTGCTTTGGCTGGCGCTTATAATAATCAATATGTTTCTGACCAGACTCAGAAGCGGGCACTTCCTGCTGACCGGTCCGACATTCATCAATGATATGGCCTCTGCTCTGAATCTGGGAAACGGCTCCGCGGCAATAATGGCGATGATGGGTGTGCTCGTCTCTTTGGCAGAAAAGAATATCTGCCATCTTAAAGGTTCTGTACGATTGGTAATTGCGACGGCTGGATCCATTCTTCTCTTGATTGCTGCAGCCGTATCACATAATTTCTGGATAATTTCCAAGAATCTCGGTTCTTTGCCTTGGTGTCTTTATGTAGGTGCCCTCTCTGTAGCGTTTTATACGATTTTACGCTTAATGGAGTTTTCAGACAGACTTACCTGGTTTCATCCGTTAAGATGTTCCGGACTCGCTACATTGACAGTATATATGATACCATATCTGTTATATAGCATCAGTGGATTTCTTGATCTGCACAGCCCGCAATGGCTTGAAGGGCCTGTAGGACTTGTGAAATGTGCGCTGTTTTCACTGCTCTGTCTTGCTGTAACTACACTGATAGTCAAATATGGATGCAGATTGAAGATATAATGCAAAAAGCCTTTCCACTTTTGTAGAAAGGCTTTTGCGGTGCGGACGGGACTCGAACCCGCGACCCCCGGCGTGACAGGCCGGTATTCTAACCAGCTGAACTACCGCACCAATTGTTCAGACTTGTGTCGTTTTGAAACGAGAATGCAAAGATATGTATTTTTTATAAAATGCCAAATTATTTTTTATGTCAGTATATAAAAAAGGGAGCTGAAAGGCTCCCTTTTCTGCATATATGTTCAGAAGATTATTTTCTTCCTGGCCAATTAGGCTGGCTGACTTCCGGTGCTGTGAGTACCTGAGCATTCATCCACTCGTAGATATTGGCGTGTCCCTGAGGGGCTACAGTACCTCCTCCGTTGTTGCTTGGCTTCACATCACCTTCGCTCTGCTCCTGCGACATTGTGACTGCATCATTGAACAGATAACACCAAGAGAAATGTCCGAAGAGCTTCTGACCAGGATTGTCAATACCCTCTACGGTTTCGAACATTGACATCCATATATTCTTTGCACCAGCCTTTATAAGACGCTGGAAAGTAGGGATACAATGTGTCTTGGCATCTACTGTCGTGTCATCGTATGACTGCACGAACCAGATGTTCTCTTCTGCAAGAGCTTCGATCTCATTGTCAGAAATGTTCTCGTCCAGGTAAGCCTGGCA
The DNA here is from genome assembly GCA_021153285.1 of Bacteroidia bacterium. Classification (GTDB taxonomy): domain Bacteria; phylum Bacteroidota; class Bacteroidia; order Bacteroidales; family UBA932; genus Cryptobacteroides. The sequence continues at coordinate 17,299 of JAGKTT010000005.1, read as the reverse complement.
GGTAGGGTATGCAGCTGCAAAATATCTTGGATTGCGGATCAGCATATGCATTGTCATAAAACCTCCGTTCGAGCATCCGCCGAGGTAGATGCGGTTGCGGTCCACGTCCGGATGCTGATCGACAAATTCATCAATGCAGGATTTCAGGACATCCGCGTAAAGTGAAGGATATTCTCCGTGGCCAAAACCTTTAGAAGTTCCCATCCACATTGTAGGACACTGGACAGAAAGTACGTAAGCTCCGCCAGCACCGCCTTCTGTGGTGAAATGTGACTGGATTTCCGGACGGATGAGGGATACCACCTCGTTGCCGAGCAGTGTGATGGATACGTCCACTCCACCTTCTCCACCACCGTGAAGCCAGATTACCAATGGATTTGCTGCTCCGTCTCCCTTGAGGGACCAAGGCTCGTATGAAGCGTAGGTAAGGGTTACGTCACCTGGCTTTCCTGTCAACCTTCCTGTGAATGTCCCTTTATTGAAATAATCAGCCTCAGATATGAAGTCTTTGAGTGCTTTCTCGCTTTCGCATTCGATTGCTGTAAACTTCTGTTTTCCGATCTTGAGAGTCTTGCCAGGTTTCAAGCCGACCTTGACGCTGTACTCTTCTTTCCATACGCTTCCGGCTTTCGAGAGACCGAGTCCCCTGCCATTGGCCTTCTCGAGACCAAGTGCAAGATATTCACCTTCAGGGTTGAACGCACCTCTGGAATCGCAAGGGTAAACGGACAAGACATTACGTTCGGTACCGTTTGTATTGACTGTAAGGATGGAAGGGTCAATATCGGCGAGTCTGATTTCCGGCTTTACTACCACGAGATTTACTGCGGTAGAAGCCTCATAAGTGGTTACTCCTGATGTCTGGTGTGACATTTTCAGCGTCTGAGCGCCAGCTGTCGCCGCTGCTGTCATTGCAATTGCGGCTAAAATCGATTTTAAAGTTTTCATTTGTTATGTGGTTAATGACTTGTGCATCTCATCTATATTATGACAATGATTTTGGCTCAGGGTTTAATGAGATCAGTATCGCTATCTCGGACGCTGTCGTACCTCGACTGCATCAGCATCGAGCCTTATCTTCAACCATTCTTCGAGTTCGTCGATTTCACTTGTGGCAAGTGAGTCAGCAGATGAAACGAGCACATAAATGATAGTGTTGCCAGCAGTCGAGTCGCGGTTGAATGATTGGCCTTTTGTTATAACTACATCTGATAGAGATGACTTGATGCTGAAGATCTCTTTAGATATCTTGTCATATTCAAGTTCATTACTCTTGATCCTTTCCAGCTCATTCTTCAAACGTACTATTTCCTGTTCCTTGGTGGAAATTATGCTTTCCTTCTTTTCGTATATATCCTTGAAGGCATTCATATCTGACTTCTCCTCTATAGAATAATCCCGAATCTGGATATACTCTTTTTTGATACCGTAATCTGCTGCAACAGAATACAGCTCATCTTTATCTCTCTCGCTTAAAGTCTCACCGGTAAAGAAGAGCGTGAGGGTGGTGTTTTCCTTGTGATCGATCCTGTAGTCGTATAGAATGCTCTTTCCGTATGAGCTTCGATGCTCTACAAAAGAAGTGGCGTCAACTTCGAAATTATTCTGCTGTATGAGGCGGAATGCAGACCATATGCTCGGAATAATGCATATTATGATCAGTGTGCTGGTCAATCTCTTGGTACGTTTTCCGATCGCTTCATCCTGGAACTCAGTAGAACGGAATTTAAAATACTTGACACCGACATATGTGGCAAGCATAATGAATGTGCAGTTGATTACAAACAGGTACAATGCACCCAGGAAATAACTGAATTCACCGCAGGCAAGTCCGTATCCTGCCGTACAGAGTGGAGGCATCAGGGCTGTAGCAATGGCTACTCCTGAAAATACGGTTCCCTTATCCTTACGACACTGCTCAAGTATACCGGCGAAACCACCGAAGAGAGCGATCAGTACATCATAGAATGTAGGAGATGTCCTGGCGAGCAGCTCGGTAGGATTGCTCAGGCTAAGAGGGGTGATGAGGAAATACAGGAATGCGACCACCAGACTGATACTGACCATCACCAGGAGGTTCTTTCCTGAGGATTTCATCAGCTGGATGTCGCTTACTCCAAGTCCAAGACCCAATCCGAATATCGGTCCCATCAATGGTGATATCAGCATCGCTCCGATAACTACAGGGATGGAATTGACATTCAGTCCTACGGATGCTATGATGACGGCAACTGCAAGAATCCAGGCGTTTGGTCCTTTGAATTCGATATTGTTCCTTATCGATCTTTCCGCTGCTGCAGTATCAATATGATCGTTCAGATTCAGAGTCTCGCGGATCAGGGTTGTCAGGTTTTGAATAGCGCTCATATAATGGTGATTTATCCGTGTAAAAATACAAAATAATTGTGAGAACTAAAAGTTAATGATAACTCCGTCTTATCTGAGAAAAAGTTTTTATATTTGCAATGCTGTTAGGGGTGCTGGACTCTTTGGGCTCGGCTGAGATTATACCCTATGAACCTGATATGTATAATGACAGCGCAGGGAAACGGTATGGTATTCATTGTTGCAGGCTTGGATAAAGCCGTCTTCTCTGGGTTGTATAATAATTATAAGACAATGAAGACCACAATTTCTAACGATGTGCTTTCTGCAGCAATCGCTGCTGTGAGGACTAAGAGCCCTCTTGTGCACAGCATCACCAATTATGTTGTAATGAACAATTCCGCCAATGCTCTTCTGTCTGTCGGCGCTTCTCCCGTTATGGCCCATTGGAAGGATGAGATGGAGGAAATGACTGCCATTGCCGGAGCTTTGGTAATCAACATAGGTACTTTGGACACAGAATGGATTGAAGGAATGAAGGCTGCCGGTCTTGCAGCTTCAGGAAGGGGCACACCGATCGTCCTGGATCCGGTCGGTGCAGGTGCAACCAGTCATAGGGCCAAAGCAGCCTGGGAGATAATCAATCTGTGCCATCCGACTATCATCAGAGGTAATGCAAGTGAGATAATGGCACTTGTCGATGCAAATGTGAAAAGCAAGGGTGTAGACAGCAGCGCTTCAAGTGCTGATGCTCTTTCAGCTGCAAGGAAATTGGCATCTGATACAGGTGCTGTGGTTGTCATCAGCGGTGAGACAGATTATATCACAGATGGAACTGAAGTCTTTACTGTAGAAGGGGGCAATCCTATAATGACGTCGGTTACCGGTATGGGATGTACTGCAACAGCTCTCGTAGGCGCATTTGCAGCTGTGGAGTCAGACGCGATGGTGGCGGCAACCGCAGCTATGGCGGTGATGAGCCTTGCCGGCGAAAGGGCAGCTGTCAATGCCCGTGGCAACGGATCTATGCAGATGCACTTCCTTGACGAACTCTATAATCTTACTCCTGAGACTCTTTAGAATATGAAGGATTATCTGAAACTGTATCTGGTGACTGACAGGGAATTGTCGCTGGGCAGGTCTTTGGAAGAAGTCGTTGCTGAGGCTGTCCGGGGCGGTGTGACTGTAGTGCAGCTGCGAGAGAAGGATGCGTCGACAGGAGAATTCATCGAATTGGCCCGCAGACTTATGAAACTGCTCAAGCCTCTCGATATCCCATTGATAATCAATGACAGGGTGGATGTGGCCCTTGCTGTAGATGCAGACGGAGTACATATCGGTCAGAGCGATATGTCATATGAAGATGCCCGAAGACTGCTTGGTCCGGATAAGATCATAGGCCTGTCAGTGGAAAACTTCGAAGACATAGAGGCGGCTAATGCCCTTGATGTGGATTATATCGGTATCTCTCCTGTATACGGAACTCCGACCAAGACAGATACAGCCGAGCCTTTCGGGCTTGAGGGACTCCGCAAGGCTGTGCAGATGTCCGTCCATCCTACAGTTGCGATCGGAGGTATGAATGCCTCGACAATCGGTGAGGTCATAGCGGCTGGTGCTGATGGCGTGGCTGTGGTCTCGGCTATATGTTCGGCAGAGAATATATGTGAGGCCACATCTGAACTAAAAGTGATAGTAGAAACAAGTTACGATAAGAGCTGGAATGATGAAGTCAAGAGGGGAATTCGGATTCATAGATTATATAAAAAAACACTTTCCGGCTCCTGAAGGAACAATAGGGATAGGGGATGACTGTGCTGTCCTGCCTGCCGGTGGGGGAGAATTGCTGTTTTCCACTGACCTTCTGATGGAAGGCGTGCATTTCCTCAGAAATGAATCTTCTCCGGAGGATGTGGGGTGGAAGGCAGCTGCGGTCAATCTAAGTGATATTGCTTCGATGGGAGGAATACCGGTAGCGACATTCCTGTCTATTGCTCTCCCAAAAGATGCACAGGGGGAATGGGCGGAAAGATTCATTGAAGGATATACGCAGATCAGTCGTCAGTATGATGTCCCTCTGTTAGGGGGTGATACGACCTCCTCACTGCGGGATATTGCCATAAATGTCGGAGTATTGGGAAGATCTCCGTCAGGAAAAAGACTGATGCGAAGCGGTGCCAAGGTAGGGGAGACAATCTATGTGACAGGGCCTTTGGGCGACTCTGCAGGCGGTCTTCAGGCTATTCTTGAAGACATTGACAGAACGGAAGAAGTAAATGTGCTTATTGAACGGCACAAGCGTCCTGTTCCGAGGGTCAGTACCGGCAGGATTCTGATGGAATCAGGAAAGGTCGGGGCGATGATGGATATCTCGGACGGCATAGCATCGGATCTGAGACATATTATGAAGGCTTCCGGAGCTGGTGCTGTCATTTCGTTGGACAGGATCCCTTGCTCTCCAGAGCTGATTTCTGTATGTGCCGGCCAGGGATGGGACAGATATGAACTGGCGACAAGCGGGGGAGAGGACTTCGAATTGCTGTTTACGGGACCGGCAGATCTGGAAAACGAATTGGATATCAAGATATATCCTGTCGGAAAGATAGTCGAAGGCGACGAATTGATATGGACTGTCGACAGCAGGACTGTCGACTATGATTACGTTGGTTACAATCATTTTTAAACTATGAAAAAATACAGTAGAGTACTCGCGATTGCCGGAAGCGACTCCGGTGGTGGAGCAGGAATCCAGGCGGACATCAAGACCATAAGTGCTATGGGATGCTATGCGGCATCAGCGGTTACAGCCATTACAGTGCAGAATACCCTCGGAGTACAGGCCGTTTATCCGGTGCCCCTGGATATCCTTGAAGGACAGATTGATGCAGTCTTGTCCGATATAGGTGCAGATGCGATAAAGATCGGTATGCTTCACTCTGCTGATGTGGTCAATCTTGTGGCTGACCTTCTGGAGAAATATGAAATCAGGAATGTGGTGCTCGATCCTGTGATGGTGTCTACTTCTGGCCATAGACTTATCGAGGTGGAGGCTGTAGAGGTTATCAATACCAGATTGATGCCTCTTGCCCGGGTTATCACTCCGAATGTTCCGGAAGCAGAGATTCTTGCTGGATGTCCTATATCGAGCGGAGATGTTTTTGATGATGTAGCCCGCCAGCTTTCCGGAAGTGCCGGTGTCTCAGTTCTTCTGAAGGCAGGACACCTCAGTGGCGAAACTCTGGTAGACTACTTCTACAATGCAGAGGATGGCACTATGACGCAATTGCCGTCAAAACGTGTTCAGACCAGGAATACACACGGTACAGGATGTACATTATCTTCTGCATTCGCAGCGGCTCTGGCAAAAGGAGAAGATCTGATAGCAGCTGCTGTTTCGGCAAAGAAATATATCGAACAGGCAATCATATCCGGAGCAGAATATGAAATAGGCAGTGGATATGGTCCTGTAGATCATTTCTGGTCAATGAAGGTATGATGTAATTTTACTCAGCGGCCATTTATCTGCTTGTCTCGAATGCCGGGGAGTTTTCAATTACCGCTTACAATTTCATTCAGAACCATTGTGGAAATCAATTTCCCGTTCTTATCGTAGGTGACCTCTTTCACCAGACCTATGCCATATGCATACCACGACTTGATTTTCTCTACTTCCTTCATCATCATTGCCTTTGTGCTTATGGTCTCTTCCAGAATAAAGCAATCAAATGATCCTGCTTCAGTCTGAATTCTCTCTGTACCGACAATCCTTCGTTCCTGGCCGATTACCTTCAGATTCATTATGGTGAACTTGAACTGGAATTCGTAATCTGGTAGTTTCCCTACTTTCGGATAACGTGGTATGCCTCGTATCTCACCTGATATCTTGGCGAACCGAGATTTTAGCTCCTCAAGAACTTCTTTCATTTGTTCATCAGTGAGGTCCGGATATTTTTCCTTGATGGAGTCGCCGAAAAAATCGGCTGACATCATAGCTTCCATATCCGCCATATATTCTCCATCCTTGAAACGGTAGAACATAAAACTCTTGATGGTATCTTTTGGGGATGCGATAGGAACTTCTTTGATACACAGCTTAATGTTGCCATTCACGCCATCTCCTTCAATGGATTCTACTGAATTGTAAATGGTAGATATCTGTTTTCCATTGCCGTCAGTTTCTATATACGACCACTTTGCAGTCTGTGGGTTTGAAATAAGGTAAACAGTTTCTTGAGTATAGGTTCTGTTCTGTGCATTTGCATCATTACATATGCTAAGGCAGACAGCCGCTACAAGAATGGCAAAGATTCGTTTCATACGTGAATATTTTCAGTTGATTGTTGTAAAGATATGCGGTTTACTTGAAATTGCAAGACACAGGAGGTATGCAGACCTCCGCATTTATCCATTACTCTACCTGATGCCGGATTGTCCGCAAAGTAAAGCGTATTTTGTCTAAATCTCTTTGATCACCCTGCAAGGATTGCCGGCAGCTACCACGTTGGATGGGATATCCTTCGTTACAACCGAGCCGGCACCGATGGTCACATTGTCGCCGATGGTGACTCCCGGAAGAATTGTGACGCTGCCACCTATCCACACGCTGTTGCCGATGGTGACAGGTTCAGCCCATTCCCTGCGTGTGTTCCTTTCGATTGGATCAGTGCTGTGACAGGCAGTGTAAATGCTTACATTCGGTCCGATGAAGCAGTCATCTCCTATGCTGACCTTTGCCTCGTCAAGGACTGTAAAGTGGAAATTCGCGAAGAAGCGCCTACCCACGCTGATCTGCTTTCCGTAGTCACAGTAGAATGGCTGATTGATGATGATTTCATCATCTGCAATGTGTCCAAGCAGACCTTTCAGTGTCTCCAGCCGACCTGCATTGTCATTAGGAGAGAGATTGTTATATCTATGAATCACTCCCTTCACGGCATTGAGCTCCTCCAGCAGCTGCGTGTCAACTGCAGAGTATGTCATTCCTGAGAGCATCTTTTCCTTTTCTGTCATAATTGAACTGATTAATTCCGCATCCGGTTGCTGGCCGTCGTGAGCCTTCCACATACATTCGGTGATCTTCATATCGGTGAAGACTGCTGTGAATGACGAATCTTCAGGAGAACAAGCATATATTCCGAAGCTGATTTCTTCTACACCTTTATGCATATGGCAGATTCGCATCTGACTGAATGTCATTCCATCAGAAGAACACTCTATGCAGTAATCGTCAGCACGACGTGAGAATCGGTACCACATAGTCTTTACATCTGCAGGAATGGCTGTTGTAGCCCAATCCGAATATCCGTTGTTGGTGGCTACGCTTCCAAGATGCTGGAACAGCTCATTCTCATATTCAACTGAGCCTTTTAGCCAGTTGTCGCTGTCAAGATACATCACTATGCCGCACTGGTCGAAGCGGTGATGGCTTTGAGTGAAATCAGTCTTCACGACGAAACTGAAGTATTTCTCCTTGGTCTTCATCTGCAGAACCGGGGCATTGTCATTACGGAAATGATAATATGTCCTCTGCCATAGGTCTGTATGTGGAGCAGTCGTTATGGTGAGAGTATCCCCGTTGAGGTTAAAGTTCTGTGGCTCCCGGGTCCACTCGAGGAGTTCGATATTGACCTTACCTTCGTTGCTGAGAGCGTCGGTTACTCCGTCGATGAATGAACTTTCGGATGTATTTGTACAGGATGCCAGAACGAGGCCAAGATATGTTCCAATAAATGCAGTTGAACGTTTCATAATTGTCGTACGATTTATTTTGCGAATATACGGATAAGGATCAGGAATTCCAATATTGCTTCCCGTGCGTATGTTTGATCTGATATATATATGAATATAGGAAAATTCATTATTTTTGTGCTTGGCGGAATTGTGAAGGTGAAAAGACAGATTGCCCACAGACCAGGCTATGCAGCCTACAGGAGAAATGTTCGAATGCCAATTTAATAACCAATAGATATGACGAGTTTTGGATCTAAGCCTTGGATGCTGCCACAGCCTGTGCTCATCGTCGGTACATATAACGTGGATGGAACGCCTAACGCTATGAATGCAGCTTGGGGAGGACAATGGGACAGTAGTGAAATTATGATTTCAATGGGAGCTCACGCCACGACAGAAAATCTGGCACGATGTGCTGATTTTACTGTTGCCTTTGCGACAAAGGATACTATGGTTGCATCTGACTTCGTGGGCATCGTGAGTGCCAAGAACGATCCTCAGAAGATGAACAAGACCGGTTGGACCGCAGTGAAGTCAGAGAATGTCAATGCTCCCGTGTTTACCGATTTCCCGATGACGATGGAATGCCGTATCAAGGAAAAGATGGATGAGAGCGAAGAAGGATATTACATCCTTGCAGAGGTGGTCAATATCCTCGTTGATGAGAAGTATCTGGATGCTGCCGGCAATCCGGATGTGGCGAAGATGAATCTGATCACTTACGAGCCGGTGAGTCATTCATACTTTGCTTTAGGGGAAAAGGTTGGTAATGCGTTCGCTGATGGCAAGACATTGAAATGATCAGGCGGGAGGTCATTTAATATAGACGCTTGTGACCGCTGGGTCACCTATCGAATAGCTGCATCTGAGGGCAAGGATTTCGTCCAGTTCCTTTCGGATTGCAGCTTTCAGTATGCCATCACCTATGCCGTGGATGAAAGTGATCTTCATCCCTCTTCGATTGGCATTCTCGCGGATGGTCTTTCTGAAGATGTCCATCTGGAATTGAAGCTGTTGACCCTTTGGGATCCTTGTCCCTCCTGGAATAGCTTCGATGTGCAGGTCAATGGTCAGAGATCCGTCAGGATTTATACGGGCAGGCCATTTTGAACCAGCGCCGGTATTCTTAGCCTTGATCTTTGTTTCTTTAAGACTTGCGATCTCCGCCTTTTCGGTGACTGCAAATCCTCCGTAGACGGATTCGATCACAAGACCATCCTCGAGTTCTATTCTTACAGTCTTGCCAAGTCCGATAATCTTGCCTCTTAGGTCAGAATCCATCAGGACGACGCTTTGGCCGACTGTGAGACCATCTTTGGAATCCTTTTGTTTCTGCATTGATTCAACAGGTGTAATCTTTGGTGGTACCTTGACATCAGACGTCTTCTCCGAAAAGGTCATTTTCCCTTTCAGATCACTGAAATCTGATATGAATGTCTTCTTGGTCATTAAGCATTATTGATTATAGCCATTGTTCTCAAGCGCATCTCTACCGGCTTGGGTCATAAGACCCCGGCTTTCCAGTTCCTGACACCTCTGTTTGTTCAGCTCAGTCCAATGGCTGCTCTTCCTTCTAGGGGATAATCGCTGTACCAGTCTTCCGTCCGGAAGCTTTTTAAGAGTGCTGTCTATCCATCCGAAGCATAGGGCTTCCTCCACGACATCGATGTAGGGTAGTATGCCAGACGGAGGAGTCTTGCTCCTGCTCATAACGACCCAGCACTCCTTCTCCTTGGAGTGATTCTCCTGCAGCCAGGCTCTGAGCTGCGATCGGTCTGAATATTCTAACAGTATTGTGATTTCCATTTTTTTCTCTTCCTACTTTGAGACAAGATCTGTTTCAGGTAACCTCCATTTTTATGATTGCAAATCATCTGCAGCTTCGACAAGTGATTACGGATGCTCAATCTCATAGAATTCCACAAGGAAATGTTTATATGTTCAAAGACAGTCTGAACCGCTTTGCAAACGTCTTGATGCAGACTTAATATATGGAATTTATACTTGCTTCACATAAGTGTTTCCCATTAAACTCTATGTTATGACAGTAAGGATACCATAACACAACAAAGATATAATAAAATGCCCCACCTATTTGAGCATTGTGAAGAGGCTTGGCGGGGACGAACACTGCAAAGGTGAGAAAAATCTTTGAAATATGCATAAAAAAGCGGCAGAATGAAATGTTGCGGGCCTTGCAGGTAGAATCCGGCGGTCAGAACGTCTTGAAGATTATTCCGGCTTTACAGTAGCCGGCAACACGCAGGTCTTGGTGTTTAAGTAGAAACACTTCAGGAACGCATTAGGAATGATAAGATTATATAATACTAAGTATTTATATTAATAATATATATTAAATAAACTGAGTGGATATTTATTATAAATCTTATTGATAAATAGCGAAAAACTTGCTGAATTACAATATGTTACCTTGTTTTATTTTTCAAATCTCCTCCCTACAGTTGCCACTTGTTGAAGGTGAGAATTTCCTTTTTGAGGCTACTGCAAAGGCCAGTGCAAAAACAAGCGTGATTTTTAAAGGATATGCTTCCTTCCCTACAGGCCTGGAGTCGATAATCTGTTGTAAGGATGGCCAGCAGGCGCGTAAGTATGCTGATCAGATTACCAGCAGCATATATATGTTGACCAATAGTATGGGCCACATAATTGACAGTTTCGGAATACATATCGGTGAGCTGACCAATGATGAGCGAACTCTGGAGGCAGTAATGGCAGATATGATGACGCGCAGTATGGCGGCGCGTGGAATTAATCAGGATTCAAATTGATCAGACAATTGAGCCGATCAATCGCTGTTTTCCATTCGTATCCAAAATATTTTTTTTTTGGGGGGGGGAAACCTTTATAACTGGTGGTAATTTCTAACCGATTCAGTTGGCCTATGTCTCATTTATTCAAGATATCTCACTGCTGAAGCAGCTCTATAATGGGGCATCTGGCTGTCTTTAAGTAGGATTCTACTGTACTACAAACTTATATGAAAAATTTCGCTATTTTTGCTCTATGAAGATCGAAGAAGCCATTGTCTATTGCCTGACCGCATCCAATCGTGGAATGCGGACGGAACAGATCGCTGACTTGATAAACCGTCAGTGTCTTCATCTGCGTAAGGACGGTCACCCTGTGACTTCGCAGCAGGTATATGCTGTAATCTGCCGCTTTCCACAGGTCTTCTGCAAAAGCGATGGCAGGATAATGTTGATGATATAACCATATGGAAACCATTCTTTCATTCCTCAGGAATCTTGAGTCCAATAACAATAAGCCCTGGTTCGATGCCCACAAGAGTGAGTATCAGGAAGCTCGCGCACATTTCAATGCAATCGTCGAAAGACTTATTGAAGGAATAGCGGCCTTTGACCCTTCAGTCAGGGGAGTCGGAATCAAGGAGAGCACATACCGCATCCATAAGGATATGCGCTTTTCCAGAGATGGTCTTCCATACAAGACTCATTTCGGCGCATTCATTTGCAGAGGAGGAAAGAAGTCCGGGTACAGCGGATACTATTTTCATATAGGAACCGGTAATGGTGAAGAATATCCTTGCAAGAGCTTCCTGGCTGTGGGAAACTACTATATGGAGCCGAAGGTGCTGAAGATCCTCAGAGAGGATATAGAACTCGGAGGAGGGGACTTCGACAGGATTATCAAGGGACTGCATCCTTCACTTTCGCTTGACCAGGATCAGAAGCTCAAGCGTGTACCGTTCGGATATGATTCAGAAGGGCCGTATGTCGAATATGTCAAGCTGAAGAACTTCTGCCTTTCCGGAGTCTATGATGACACCCGTCTGGATGTGGAAGAGATACTGAAGGTATTCAAGAGCGCGAAGCCTTTTTTGGATTATGTTAACAGAGCTATAGAATATAGCAGAGAAGAGGATTTATAATTTATGGCAAAGATATGACTTTTTGAGATACGCCCTATAGCTTGCCTATGATTTTCTCGTCTTCATCCAGATCATCTTCTCAAGGGCTGCTCCGCCTGCTTTGTTCCATATGGCCATAAATAAGCCTGATTTTCTGGCCGCAATTGAAAACAACCGGGATTTTACGTTAAGCCGTCTTGGATCACCTGCAAAAGTATGTGTTTCGGTAAATAAGTTCTACCTTTTATACATATAATACAAAGGTAATCACCGGCAAGACCCAGGATACGTCGCTATGTAGCTTAATTTGATCCGCTTTGAAACCTTGGAACACAGAGAATTTCAACATAGAAGACGAGTTGATGATTTTTGTGTTCCAAGGCCTTTATCGGCTCACCTTGAAACACAGAGAAGCACAATATAGAGAGTGAGGAGAGGGTCAATGTGTTCGAAGGTTTCAGTAAAGCCTAGCTGTAAGACGGTGAGAATTACCTGTGACCCTAACAGGGTCAGCTAACCCGTTGAGCGGAAAATCATCATCTGGCTGCACTCCAGTCGCTCAACGGGTATGGAATCAGCACCAATGAGCGGCCGGAGGACATTGCAAGCCAGTTTTTCCGCTCAACGGGTCGTTTCTGAAAGCGATCCAGTGTTCTGATGGACCCCGAACATCCGGGATTTTACGTTAAGCCCTTAGACACATACTTTTGCGACTGATCCATTACAAGACGGGTATGTGCAAAAATATAGGAGCGACCTGTGTCACTCTTAACTATTTATATATCAATTTATTGACTTGTGAGATTTTGTCGAAATTTACTTACCGATGCATTATCTTGTAATCGGCAGTTAATCAATGGATTGTAATCCGGATTCCAACAAAACCTGTTAAAAGTCGATACAAATATCGTATTATATCAAAATCTTGTAAAGGTGACGATTTTACAAATATAGATATCGTATTATATCAAGTGTTATTTTGGTCAAATTCTTGAAATTCATATCTACTGATATTTGTATCGATTTTCAATTAAATGCACGCATTTTTACTCTCTACGCAATAGGAATCTGAATAATCGAGAGCCATTTCTCAGGGTCTTCCTGATTCCAGATGCCGTCGATATAGCAGGTACGAGTCAAGAGAAATGTAAATATAATTATCTATTATAATACTAATATTACTAATTATATATAATAATATATATAAATATCAATATGAAATATATTATGCGTATCTATTAATATTTGGCGAAAAACTTCTTGAAATACAATAGGTTACGCTGTTTTAATTTTGAAATCTGCTCTATATTTTTGCCCCATGATGTAGAGGGAATAGTTCCCTCTCTAAACCTGTTAATTTAAAGAAGTTATGAGCAAAAGACATTTCATTGTGTCGATCAAGACCATTGACGACATGCTACTTTTCCCGACAGATTTCAATGGTGAGGCGTTTTTATTAGGAGCCACCGCAAAAGCTAGTGCAAAGACTGGAGTTATCATTAAAGGGTACGCCTCTTTTCCTACTGGTCTGGAGCTGGTGTTATATTGTAAGAGCGGCCAGGAGGCGCGCATGTTTGCAGACGAGATTGCGAATACAATATACATAAAGACAAACAGCATGGGGCACATCATACATAGTTTCGGAATACATATAGGTGAACTGACTAATGATGAGCGAACTCTGGAAGCAGTCATGATGGACATGATGACTCGTAGCATGGCTGCACGTGGACTTGATATGGAGTCTATTCCTACATTGTCATTTAGTGCGGATGGTAAGTTATTAAATTAAAATAGTTGTTAATGAATAACGATGTTGTAATTTATCAGTCTGCTGATGGACTTGTGAAAATTGAGGCGATAGTTGATGCCTCTAATGAAACTATTTGGGCTACGCAGAAGGCGATGGCATCTCTTTTGGGCGTTGACAGAACAGTGATAACTAGGCACCTGTCAAATATCTTCAAAGAAGGAGAGTTGGATAAGGAAGTGGTTTGTGCAAAAATTGCACAGACCACTCCACATGGCGCTATGGAGGGGGAATTCCAAACTAGGGATGTGCAATTCTATAATCTGGATGCTATAATTTCCGTTGGTTATCGTGTTAATTCTCGCAAGGCTACGGCCTTTAGACAATGGGCAACTACCGTTCTTAAACAGTATATGCTCAAAGGTTATGTCGTGAATCATAATGCTGTTTCAGAGCAAAAGTATGAAGACCTGAAGCGTGCGTTGGGATTATTGGAAAATGTCTTTGGCCAGAACCTGATTATGGCTGAACAACAGGCGAAAGAGTTGTTTGCGGTCGTAAAGGACTATACTTATGCACTGGATACTCTGGATGCCTATGATTATCAGAGTCTTGAAATATCTGATACCACCCTTCATGAGAAGTTTCGAGCGACATATGAAAGTGCAATGGAGGCAATTCAGAGCCTGAAGGAAAAGTTTAAGGAGAGCAATTTCTTTGGAGTTGAGAAGGATAAGTCTTTTCACAGCAGCATCGGTCAGATATATCAGACTTGGGATGGTCAGGAACTATATCCAAGCGTAGAGGAGAAGGCTGCGATGCTTCTATATCTCGTCGTGAAGAACCATTCGTTCGTTGATGGCAACAAGAGAATTGCTGCAACCCTGTTCCTTTGGTTCCTGCAGAATAACGGCATCCTTTATCGCCCGGACGGTACGAAAAGAATAGCTGACGGAACTCTTGTGGCATTGACTCTGATGATTGCTGAAAGCCGAATGGACGAGATGGATATCCTTGTCAAGGTGGTTGTGAATCTTATAAACAGAAAACAGTAAAGGAATGAAGAAATATGTTTATTCTGAAGCCAAGGAGGTTGTGGTTTGTGGAGATATACATGGGGCTTTTGAGACTCTTATATATAAGGCATGTGTGCAGTATTCTATGACTGATACTGTGATAATTGTTGCAGGAGATTGTGGGTTCGGTTTTGAAAGGCCTAACTATTATACAACTTTGTATAATCGGTTGGCCGGAAGGCTTAGCAAAGCAAATAATTGGGTGGTTTTCGTGAGGGGTAATCATGATGATCCTTCATATTTCAATGAAGAGAAGGTCAATTATGAACGATTCCGATGTGTTCCAGACTATTCTGTGATTAATGTCTGTGGAAGAAATATCCTATGTGTCGGCGGTGCTGTCAGCATAGATAGAAAGTACCGCCGAGCGGCCAATGTGAGATTGGAACTGAAAGAAGTTGCGTGCTATTGGCCGGATGAATTGCCGGTATTTGATCTATCGATGATTGAGACAATTAGTGAATCTTGTTCAATCGATACGATTGTTACTCATACTGCTCCGTCCTTCTGCCCTTTACGGGACAAACACGGAGTCCGTTCCTGGCAGCTGCAGGACCCGGAACTCTCTGATGATTTGGATAAAGAAAGGGATATAATGGATCAGATATATTATGAACTCATCAAATATAAACATCCATTAGAACATTGGTATTATGGGCATTTTCATGAAAGTGCCGCAACTAATATTGATAATATTATCTTCAAGATGCTAGATATCGAAGAGATGTGTGAGTTGCCTCAAAGATGATGGAACATTGGTAAATATTTGAACAGAAAAAGAGGATCTATTCCCTTCTCTGTTCAGAATATTACTATCCTTTGATTTCTTTATAAGCTGCTAAACCTTTTACTGTCAGCAGATGTTTCTGACGTGGATGACGAGGGGAGAGTGAATTTGCAAGAAAATTTATTCTATCATAACGGGAATTTAGTGAACAATCACCTTCAACTTGACAGAAGCACTTTGACAAAGAAATGCGGAATTTTTCGTCAAGGTGTATGCGATTTTGATGTTTTATGCATTTTTAAGGTACACTTTGGCAATAAAACAGCTGTTTTTTCGTCAAAGTCTCAAAGTGGGCTGGCCATGATTACAAATCCCAATCTTTATCAGTAAAGTTATACGATGGTGAATTAAATTGCAAGTCGGTGGGAGTTGTTTTATAGTACTATATACAATAATGAACCTACACTGATCACAAACCAAAGTAGAATGCCCTGAAAAAGCGGTTTTATACCCACATGGCGAAGAACATCGGTCGAAAGAGATGCTCCGATGAAGAACATAGTGAGAGTTAGACATTTGCGGGCAACTCCATAAATTATATTTCCAACTACCGGCACGCAGTCAAGAACATAGGTGTTCAGGAGGACTGCTATTACAAAGTAGAGGATAAACCATGGAATGCTGATTTTGCGGTCTTTGCTCTTGAAGATGAATGATGTGACAATAGCAAGAGGAATAATCCACAAAGCACGAGTCAGTTTGATAGTCGTGGCTACATTCAGTGCTTCTTCGCCATATGCAGCACCAGCGCCAACAACTGAACTGGTATCATGGATGGCAATTGCGGCCCATGTGCCGAACTCCTGCTGGGATAGTCCTAGCCAATGTCCGATTGTCGGGAATATGAAAAGTGCGACGGCATTGAGAACAAATACAACTGCTAGTGCGACAGACATATTTGCCGGTTTGGCTTTGATTACAGATCCAACTGCAGCGATTGCACTTCCACCACATATTGCTGTTCCAGAACTGATCATATATGCAGTCTCCTTATCTACTTTAAGCAGTTTCCTGCCGATAAACATGCCGATAGCTAGCGTTCCTGCTACTGAAATAATCGTAAAAATCATTCCTTCGCGACCTGAAGCAAGCGATTCGTAAAGGTTCATGCCGAAACCAAGTCCCACTACTGAATAATGCAAAAGTGCTTTAGATACTTTTTTGTTAAACGTAGGATAGCCCTGACCGCAGAAAAATGCGTAGGCGAGGCCCAAGAACAACATTACCGGCGGTTTGCACCATTTTGCCAGGAATTGCAATCCTGGTATATATGAGCCAAACAAGCTGACTACTGCTATTATAACAATCGCTACGTAAATCTCTTTTGTATATCTTTTCATCATAAAATAACCATCGACAAATCCCGATTATCTCCGTAAAGTTATATGATGTTGAGTGAAATTGCAAGTCGGTGGAGATTTTGCTCGCGTAGGGCGCTCGCACAATCTTGTGGGGTGTTAAGACAAAAGAGGCCCACTCTTATGAAAGCGAGCTTTCAACGAGTTGACCTTTTCGTGTTTGTTGAATTGAGATCCCCGGTCAAGCCGGGGATGACGTGTGGTACTGATATGACGATGTTACTTCCCGATGCAACACATTTACACTATTGATTGAAAGCGTTTTAGCCTTTTAATCGGTACAACTCACATTTTTACAATGACACGGAAAATACTCACAAATTCATCGTGCTGAAAATCAACGATTTCGATATACGTGTTGTACCGCGCTTTTCAAGCTCATTT
>JAGKTT010000040.1 GCA_021153285.1 Bacteroidia bacterium | reverse complement strand
AAAGTCCTCTCTCCGAGAGAGAGGATTTAGGAGAGAGGTAACGTAGATATATTTTCATATCAGGCACGACCTGGAAAATCGCTTGCAGTTAAGATAAGCTGAAACAAAGTAACGAGATCGAAAATATGAAAAAGACAATCAATGTAGCCATCGGCGGTTGCAGCTTCACAATAGATGAAGATGCATACATCACACTGAGCAATTATCTGGAGCGTTTCAAAGCATCCCTTGACAACACAAGTGGAAGCAATGACGTAATGGATGAACTTGAGGTACGGATCGCAGATCTTCTGAAAGGCAAACTTGGAGGAAGACAAGTTGTGGATAATGCAATGACACAAGCTGTCATCGGCCAGCTAGGCTATCCTGAAGGATATAAGGAAGTGGACGACCAGCCTTTCAGACAAGAAGAAGCGAAAGAAGAATATCATTACAGCGGCACAGATGGAGAAAGACCGGCAAGAAAACTTTTCAGGGATCCTGACGGAAAGAAGATCGGTGGTGTATGCTCGGGAATCGCCCTTTTCCTGAATGTGGACGTAGTCCTGATCAGAATCATTTTCCTGATTGCACTCATCTGCGGTTCAGCTGGCTTCTGGATCTATCTGATAATATTGATCGCAGCTCCTGAAGCGAGAACAGCTGTCGAAAAATGCGAACTGAGAGGTATTCCAGCTACTGCTGAAAACATTAAACGATTCACCAGAGGATTCTAAAAATTATGGATACAGGCATAATCGAAAACAACAAGACCCAGATGCGGCGAGGAGTGCTGGAATACAGCATTCTCCTCATCCTCGCCGGAGGGGACGGATATGCCTCGTCGATAATCCAGAAACTTAAGGAAGTCAACATCATCGTTGCAGAAGGCACGATATATCCCCTGTTGATACGCCTTAAGAAGCTTGATCTACTGACATATCGTTGGGAAGAATCGACGCAGGGACCTCCGCGTAAATATTATATGATCACAGAACTGGGAAGACAGCAGCTCGCAGGACTGGATGCAGCCTGGGACGAACTTGCAAAAGGCATAGAAACCATAAGAAACGGATTTTAACCTATCGATATGAAAAATACAGAAAACATAAGCCTCGGAGGATATGCATTCACGATAGAAACTGATGCATACGTCGAGCTTGAAACATATATCAACGAGATCAGAAGCGGATTCAGCTGCGATCCAAGTGCAGAGGAAATCATTGCAGACATCGAGGAGCGCATCGCGGAACTTATCAAGGAACAGACAGTTCCGGGAATGGTAGTCAGTCTTCCTTTGATTCAGGAAATCAAAAGACGCATCGGAAATCCGAAGGAACTTGCCCAAGATGATCCAGACGAAGAAGAGAACACTGCAGAAGAATCTCAAAGCCCTAAGGCCGAAAAGAAAACCTGGAAAAACAGACGACTCTACAGAGACATTGACAGCAGGGTTTTTGGCGGTGTATGTTCAGGATTCGGAGTATATTTCGGAATTGACAGTGTCATCATACGATTGATCTTTATCATACTTTTTATAGGAGGATTGCTTGGATTGGGAGAAGGACCGTATATCTTTATATCCATCATTGCATACATCTGCCTTTGGATAGCAATGCCGGCAGCCAGAACAAGCGAGCAGAAGCGCGAAATGAGAGGCCGTCCGACAGATCTCAGAGACTATAAAGGTAAGGACTTCGATTTCGATAAAGAGATGAAAGAAGTGTCCCAATCACCTGGAGGACGTACTGTCAAACGCATCTTCAGCGTATTTTTCGGCATCATTTTCCTAACGATCGGATTAGGAGGACTGTTAGGAGGAATATTCATACCTTCTGTACCGGAAATCATAAGCAATGATATGGCAGACCATATTATGAGATGGGGGCCGCTTGATGCAGAGGACCAGTTCGTTGCCGA
This sequence comes from Bacteroidia bacterium, assembly GCA_021153285.1. Classification (GTDB taxonomy): domain Bacteria; phylum Bacteroidota; class Bacteroidia; order Bacteroidales; family UBA932; genus Cryptobacteroides. Next base: position 34,093 of record JAGKTT010000040.1, on the reverse strand, counting down.
CGTATTCGGAGGAACTACCTTCTGGGGACTGGTCCTTGTAATAATTGGAATAGGATGCATCGGAATCATCTACGGAGCGATAATGCTTCTGTTCGACCTTAAGTCACCGAGCTGGAGACCGGGACTCATCCTCTTTATCGCTTGGCTGATCAGCGTATTTGTAATGATCGGCTGGCTGGCAGTCCAAGTGGCTGATGCTCTACCGGAACTTATTGCATCATAAAAAAGGTGCGCGCACTATACATCCAGAGCACTGACAAACACTTACAAAAACTGCACAACACGCAAAACCATAACCGGCATATCAGCACCTGGCCATTTAAGGACATTCCGGGCTAAGAAGTCGGAAGCGGCATTCTTCTGAGACTAGCACGCGGTACCGACAGTTCTCCTGAAGTTCATACAGGCAGAATTCATTGGAACTGGCCAAAAACCATTATATTTGTAAGACAATAAAAACGACAATGGCAAAAAGCAAAGGGAAAATACTCGTTGTGGATGACAACAGCGGTATCAGGGCAGCATTGAAACTGCTGCTGCCGATGCATTTCGCTCAGGTGGAACTGATTTCATCTCCGAACGAACTGGTCAGCAGGATAGCTGAATTCAGGCCTGATGTAGTGCTGCTGGATATGAATTTCCATACCGACATCAACACCGGTAACGAGGGACTTTTCTGGCTCTCAGAAATCAAGAAACGCTGCTCCGACATCGAAGTCGTGCTCTTTACCGCTTATGCTGACATACAGCTTGCAGTGGAGGGAATGAAACGCGGGGCCTTCGATTTCATCGTCAAGCCCTGGGACAATGAGAAACTTGTGGAGACACTCAAGGCCGCATATACCCACAGGATTAAGGAGACCGGTCATTCAGAGCAGGACAATCCTGCTTCATCACTAAAGATGCATTGGGGAAAAGGTCTGGCAATGAGCACAATACGCAGGACAGTTGAAAAGATCGCACCTACAGACGCTACTGTATTGATAACAGGAGAGAACGGTACAGGAAAAGACGTATTGGCCGGTGAGATCCACCGTATGTCGGACAGATCATTGAAGCAGATGGTAAGCGTTGATGCCGGGGCATTGACAGAAACCCTATTCGAAAGCGAACTCTTCGGCCACGTCAAGGGAGCATTCACGGATGCTCATAGTGACCATACAGGTAAATTCGAGCAGGCCAATGGCGGCACGCTTTTCCTGGATGAAATCGGCAATATTCCCCTGCACCTTCAGGCGAAGCTTCTGCGCGTTCTGCAGAACAGAGCCGTCACAAGAGTCGGTGACACAAAGTCCATCCCGATTGACATCAGACTTATCTGCGCGACAAACAAGGATCTGGAAAAGATGGTCCGCGACGGGGAGTTCCGGGAAGACCTCTATTACAGAATCAATACGATGCATCTGCACCTCCCTGCCCTACGCGAAAGAACGGACGAGATCCTACCATTGGCAGAAATGTTCATCGGAAAATATTCCGAGCGTTATCGCAGGGAAGTTACCGGAATTTCACCGAAAGCCAAGGAAAAGCTCCTGACGCACAGATGGAGCGGAAATATACGCGAATTGCAGAACTGTATAGAAAAGGCGGTTATCCTATCCGAGGGAAACACATTAACCGTCAATGACATACAACCGGCACCCCCACAAGCGGCAGCCGAGTCCGAATCAATGATCGGAGAAGACACACTGGAGATGACAGAGGAAAAGGCAATACGAGCTGCAATGAACCGTTTCGGAGGAAATCTCTCGATGGTAGCCAAGGCTCTGGACATCAGCAGGCCGACATTGTATGCTAAATTGAAGAAGTACAATATATGAGATAGCTTTCGCAAGCCGCAGAATCATCGGATTAATGACAAATTGAACTTGCGCCTATGACAGATATCCTGGCAATATCAGCCATCGCAGCATCAGTCGTCACGACCGCTGTCATCACCGCCTTGATCACATCAGGAAAGACAAGGCGAAAGGTGGCTTATATGCTTGATGCACTGGAAGATAAGGAACTGAATTTCAGATTCGACGAAAAACGCGTTTTCGGGAGGAAGTTCAATAAGACATTGAATCGTCTAAGGAATATCTTCGACAAGGAAAGACACGAGATCATAGAGCAGGAGAAATATTTCGGACTTATGCTGGACCACGTAAGGACAGGAGTCGTAGTAGTCGAAGAAAACGGACAGATCGGATATTGCAACAGCACTGCCCTAGCCCTGCTAGGAATAGCCACATTCGGTCATATCCGCCAGCTCAGGCCAGTCAGCGAATCGCTTTTCGCAACTTTCCAGACAGTCAATGAAGGGTCACAGGAAGAAAGAGCGAGCTATTACAACGAAAGCGGAAAAATCACAATCGCCCTCACTGCTTCCAAAGCAAAGATCGGAAGGAACGAAGTCAAGGTCATTGCCTTCAACGACATCAGCAGCGAAATTGCCCAGAACGAGCAGGAGTCCTGGTCAAAGCTGATCAGGGTAATGACTCACGAAATAATGAACACTGTGACTCCGATCGCATCTCTAAGCGAGACATTGCTGGATTTCGGAAACGTGAACGACGAAGTACGCAGCGGCCTGGACACGATTTCTCAGTCATCCAGAGGACTTATCAAATTCGTAGAAAGCTACAGGAATCTGACAAGAGTAGCAGCACCGGTCAAGAAAGCATTCTACCTTAAGGAACTCGTGGAGAGGGTCATCAATCTGACAAAGGAACAGGCTGTGATGTCAGGAGCAGTATGCACCTATACAGAGAAATCCGACGACGTCCTGCTATATGCTGACGAAGGACAGATTACACAGATTATGATCAATCTTGTAAAAAATGCCATTCAGGCAGACGCAAGGACAATCAAAATCACGGCTGAAATCAATCTTTCCGAGCATATAATAATAAATGTATCAAATGACGGCCGTCCCATCAGCAAGGAAAGCCGGGAAGAAATATTCATCCCGTTCTATACCACAAAGCAGGAGGGTACCGGCATAGGCCTCAGCCTCTCACGCCAGATAATGCGTATGCACAACGGCACATTGAACCTTACCGGCAGCGATGAAAAAGAAACGGTATTCACATTGATTTTCAAATAACCATTAAATTATAAAATTATGATACTTACCACTACTCCATCTATCGAAGGAAAGACAATCATCGAATACAAGGGAATCGTATTCGGAGAAGTAATCAGCGGAGTCAATTTTTTCAAGGACTTCGGAGCAAGCATCAGAAACCTCATCGGTGGTCGTTCGTCATCATATGAGAACGAGCTGGTCGGAGCACGTCAGAAAGCATTGGAGGAACTTGCTCAAAGAGCCAGGGAACGCGGTGCAGATGCCGTTGTAGGCATTGACATTGACTATGAAGTGCTGGGCCAGAACGGTGGAATGCTTATGGTGACCGCATCCGGCACTGCAGTAAAGCTTGGATAGAGAAAAACAGTCTGACTTACTACTTTGGCACGGAATATGCAACTCAACGAATCGAAATCAAGTTAGTTAGACATAAATATTGAACGAACTGAACAAGCAGCCCGTCGAAGTGATTTCGACGGGCTGCACACTTTTATATTCAGCAAATACTGTAAGTTGGAATAAGAAGCAGTAATATTTTGCCATTGAATTGCTATATTTGCATTTATGACTAATGAAACTGCACCAATCGAGAAACATCCGCTGCAGCCCTTCCTTCCTGAAGGTGCGAGGATCCTTATGCTCGGAAGCTTTCCGCCAGCAAGGAAACGCTGGTCAATGGAATTCTTCTATCCTAACTGGATAAACGATATGTGGAGAATCTGGGGATGGATCTTCTTCGGAGACAAGGAGCATTTCGTAGCGGAAACAGCCGATGGAAAGAAGCTGAAGGCCTTCGACAGGGATAGATGTGCCGGTTTTGCGGCAGAAAAAGGCATCGCAATGTATGACACTGCCTGTGAGGTCAGGAGACTCAAGGACAATGCATCGGATAAGTTCCTGGAAGTGGTCAAGGCGACAGACCTGCGGGCATTACTGGAAGAGATTCCTGAATGCGGAGCGGTTGTAACCACCGGTCAGAAAGCTACAGATGTGATCGTACAGTTGTTCGGATGCAAAGAACCTCAGGTGGGCGAATGGACCGAGTGCAGGTTTGAATACGGGTCATCCGTACGATCGATCAGATTCTGGAGGATGCCATCCTCATCACGAGCCTACCCTCTCCCTCTGGAAAAGAAGGCAGAGTTTTACAGAAAAATGTTTGAAATAGAGAATATATTATGAGAAAAACCTTGATTTTCGTTATCACCCTGATGACTGCGATGACGACTCGCGCTGACGAAGGAATGTGGCTGCCGTCTCTGATTTCACAGCGCATAGCCGATATGCAGGAAAAAGGATTCAGACTCGAAGCTGAAGACATCTACAGTATCAACCAGGCATCACTAAAGGATGCAGTAGTGCTTTTCGGACGTGGCTGCACAGGTGAACTTATTTCTCCGGAAGGACTCCTTCTGACCAATCATCACTGCGGCTATGGCCAGATCCAGCAGCATAGCAGTGTAGAACACGACTACCTGAAAGACGGTTTCTGGGCAATGAACCGCTCGGAGGAACTGCCTAACAAAGGCTTGACAGTAAGTTTTCTGGAAAGAATGGATGACGTCACCGCTCAGGTATTGAAGGGATACACTCCGGATATGACAGAAGAACAAAGGGTCGAACTGGTCAAAAAGAACAGCCAGGCGCTTATCGACGAAGCTGTAAAGGAAGGCAAAGGTCTTAGAGCCACCGTTGAAGCCCTGTACTACGGCAATCAGTATTTCCTTTTCCTCTATCGTGAATATGCCGATGTTCGTCTGGTGGGAGCACCGCCTTCATCTATCGGTAAATTCGGAGGCGACACCGACAACTGGATGTGGCCGCGCCATACCGGCGACTTCTCTATGTTCCGTATTTACGCTGACAAGGATAACAATCCTGCCCCATATTCAATGGATAATGTCCCTTATCGTCCGAAGAAATATTTCCATATTTCGACCAAGGGCGTGCAGGAAGGAGATTTCACCTTCATCTACGGTTTCCCGGGCCGTACTCAGGAATATATTCATTCTGAGGGTGTACGATATATCGAAGAAATCGGAGATCCTCATAAGATACACCTCAGAACCCTCAGACTGGACATTATGAACAAGCATCAGGCTGAAAGCCAGAAGGTCCGCATCCAGTATTCTTCTAAGAACGCAAACGTATCAAATGCCTGGAAGAAATGGCAGGGAGAGGTCAAGGGAATCAAGAAGATGAAGACCGTGCAGACAAAGAAGGAGTTCGAAAAGGCTTTCGCCAAATGGGCGGAAGGCAGAGAATTCGACGGGGTCATTTCCAAGATCGAATCAATCTATGCAGAACTTGAGCCTTATCAGTTTGCAACAGACTATTATTCTGAAACAGTCCGCACTATAGAAGTAGCCAATTTCGCTATGAGTACCGCAAGGCTTTTCAGAGAGGACGGCTTTGACAAGGCAAAGGCGACAGAACTTGCCGAGACCTTCTACAAAGACTGGTATCTCCCTATCGACAAGGAATCATTCATCGCCGTTATGAACGAATATGAGAAGAATGTACCTGCAGACTTCAAGCCTATATATTATAAGGAGAAACTTGCATCATATGGTTCTATCGAGACCTGGGCCGAAGATATATTCACAAACTCCATATTCGTAGATCCGGCTAAGGTGAATGCGCTCAAAGATGAAGATAAGGCAATGGTGATGGCAGATCCAGCTGTAGAATTCTTCAACGAATTCCTGAAATGGTATACATATGAAATCCAGCCAGTTACCACTCGTCTGAATCAGGATCTCCAGCTCGCATATCGAGACTATATGAGAGGACAGATGGTCTATTGCCGTACCCGGAGAGTACCTAAGGCATTCTATCCTGATGCCAATCTCACCCTCCGTGTAGCATACGGACATATCAAGGGATACACCCCTGCAGACGGCACATATTACCTCCCTTCATCGACCATCAAGGGAATTATGGAAAAGGATAATCCTGACATTTTCGACTACAATATCCCTCAACGTCTCCGCGATATCTATGCCACCAAGGACTACGGCCGCTGGGCTGATGCCTCAGGCGAGGTTCCGGTATGTTTCATAGCCACCAATCACACCACAGGAGGTAATTCCGGCAGCCCTGTGATCAATGCAGACGGAGATCTTATCGGTCTTAATTTCGACCGTGTATGGGAAGGCACAATGAGCGATATTGTCTTCGACCCGGAGATATGCAGAAACATTGCCCTGGATGTACGCTACGTACTTTTCACCATAGAGAAGATCGGAGGAGCAGGTTACCTGTTGAACGAAATGACATTTACAGAATAAGAGTATGGCACACGAGGCAAATCTTTCAATCGGAGTATTCATCGATGGCGGATATTTCGCAAAGATCGATGAAGGACTGGCAAAAAAGAATCTTGGCAAAGTCAATGTAAAGGGACTTTTCCAGTATATACCGGAGATGATAGGCAGGCAGTTCGGAATCGACCGTAAGCTGCTGTATATCACAGAAGCACATTACTACAGAGGACGTTTCCGCGCAAATGATGCAGACAACAGGAATCTACTTATGGAAGAACGATTGTTTGAAGATACCCTTATCGAGAATGACATCATCTTCCACTACAAGCATCTGCGTCCAAATCCTGCTGGCGGAATAATCGAAAAAGGAATCGACACCTGGTTCGCCCTGGACACTTATGAACTGACTCTATACAGGGAGTTCGACTATGTTGTACTGATCAGCGGTGACGCTGACCACGAGATGCTTGCCAGGAAACTAAAGGCCCTCAAGACCCACACAATCCTTCTGACCTGGGATCCGGCCAATACAGGTTCCACATCCCGATTCTTAAGCGAGGAGGCCTGCACGCATATCGATATAATGAAACAGAGCGGCAAAGAGCCTGACCTGCTGAAAAAAGTCACAATTCAGAATTGAAGAAAAAGTGGCCAGCAGGCAGATGGAAAGAAGATACTGCGAAACATTTCCGAAGAATGCTGAGTGCGATCATAATGCTAATGAAAAAGACAGGACTATGATACCGGATTGGACAAAAGAAATGAACTGCGCCGTCACCGTATGTGACAAGGAGGGCGTGATAATTTATATGAACGACAAGGCAAAGGAAACATTTGCCTCGAATGGAAATCTTATCGGCAAGAGCCTTATCCCTTGTCATAATGAGCGCTCGCGTGCCATAATCGCTGATCTTCTCGCTACGGGAGGAAGCAACGCGTACACCATCCAGAAGAACGGTCTGAAGAAAATGATATACCAGACTGCCTGGAAGGAGGATGGTGAGGTTGCCGGTCTTGTGGAGATCTCAATGGTTATCCCGGAGGATATGCCTCATTACGTGAGATAGCTATTTCGTGAGAGTTAGGAACAATTATCCCCGATGTACCGCAGCTTGGCACATCGGGGATATATCTTTGCCACATAAACTTAAAACAGAAGTAATATGTGGTTCGCTATTTTGATTTTCGTATGTCTTTCAGTAGAGGTTCTGAGCTATCTTACAGGAGGTGACACCAACAACGGGATCATCAGAGAAAATAAAGAAAAGACATCGCCGGAAACGGTCTGATGACCGGATCCGGCTACTGCAAAAAAGGTGAAATATGATGAGCCTCAGCGTTTGGTTGGCCTGACCACTGCCCGAGGACGAAAGTGTCATTTCACTTTCACGATCTCTATAGGCTGCTGCTGAACCTGATCAAGAGGATGAGACTGATATTTGATTCTGCTGAAGTCAATATTCATCAGCTCAATGCAGCGGATGTTGCTGTTCCAGGCTGTCCTGTAATAGAATTTCATCGCAGCCTGATCAGTCGCTGAAGTAAACTGTGTAGCGCTCGGAAGGCCTTTCGGTATCTCGGATCTCACGTGCTGGCTTCCGATAGGGATGTCAAAATTATTCAATATATGGAAGGCCTGCACGACGGTTTCGAAACCGGTACTCCATACAGGAGCTGTTGTCTGATAGAATGCAGCCCTCACAAATCTTGAAGGTGAGGTAAAATCTCCCGGAAGACCGAGCATACCGCTTCCGTGGCCAAGGGCCTTCAATGTTATGCCTTTGGCAATGGTATTGTCAGGTGCCGATCCAGGCTGAAGATTGACATAATTATTGAGATTTGTCATATGCCATTGGAAGCCCGGAGCATTGGTAAGTACTCCGAGAGTATTCTCATAGAAATGCGGAACTCCACCTACGATCTCGAGTACGACCATATGGCCGTTCGGTTCTGCTATTCTCCAGTGTACTGCGCCAATCTTGTTATTCAAGGTTACGAGATCGATTTCATCTAATGCATCTTTCAGCTGATCTATTGTGGAGAACTGAGACAAGACCCAGGAAACGAACTGCATATCACAGAGAGTCTTGGCATTATTAGCCGGAACATAGGGAGCATATTCTCCGTAGCCCGGAAAGAAGAAAAGTCCGGCAGCAAGACCTGCCTCATTTACACCTTCCACGACGAAAGGCTCGTATTCCGTGTATATACCGACATAGCCATAAATCGATTTATATTTAAGCCCATTCTCTCCATCAGGGGTATATGACTGATGGCCGTGTCCTCGTGGTGCTACTACATAACCACACTGCATAGGGGTGGCAGCCCATTCGACAGTACGTGCCACAACGTGACCGCCGTTACCGGATACAAGTGAGATGCCTGTACAGGCATCTGATTCTGCTGCAAAGAAGGCTCCGAAAGCCAAAGCAGCGAACAAAGCTATAATGCGTTTCATATCTTTACTATATTAAAAATTCCATAAACCATTATAGCAATGTCCGAGCCAATATCTTATGTTTAAAACAATGCTGACATCATAATAATCTCCTACATAAGAAATAAATTAGAATAAGCATAAAAAAAGCTGTTGGTCTTTTCGGACCAACAGCTTTATATGATATGTTCCCGGATTATTTATTGAACTGAGCTCTCAAAGCCTCATTCTTAGCATCCGCATCAGCGCCCTTGATACCGAAGTAGAACTTGATCTTAGGCTCTGTACCTGAAGGACGTACTGTCACAACATCACCAGCTTCATTATAGAACTGAAGCACATTCGATGCAGGAAGACCTGTCTCCTCAGGCTTAGTGTAATCCACAACCTTGATAACAGGTGAACCGGCAAGTTCCTGTGGAGGATTTGTACGGTAGTCCACCATCATCTGAGCGATCTCCTCGAGACCAGCCTTACCCTTCTTGGTTACAGAAATGAGTGACTCCTTATAGTAACCGAACTCTGCATAGATATCCTGAAGGAGCTGATAGAGAGTCTTGCCCTGTGCAGCAGCCCAGGCAGCACACTCAGCAACGAATGCACAAGAAATCGGAGCATCCTTGTCACGAACGAACTCACCTACATTGAAACCGTAGCTTTCCTCGCCACCGCATACGAATGTTGTATCACCCTCGTTCTTCTTTACGATATCAGCGATCCACTTGAATCCTGTAAGAACATTGTAAACCTTCACACCAAACTTCTCTGCAATTGCACGAAGGAGTTCTGTTGTAACGATAGTCTTCACGATATACTGCTTGCCATCAAGTTTTCCAAGTTCAGACCAACGGCGAAGGATATAATATGTAAGGATTGACGCTGTCTGGTTACCGTTCAAAAGAACAATCTTTCCTTCGTTGTCACGGACTGCAATACCGATACGGTCAGCATCCGGGTCAGTTGCCATAACGATGTCAGCGCCCTCACGGTCAGCCACTGCAACAGCCATTGCAAGAGCTGAAGGCTCCTCCGGATTAGGTGACATCACTGTAGGGAAGTTTCCGTCAACGACATCCTGCTCCGGAACGTGATAGATATTCTCAAAACCAAGTTTCTGGAGGAATTCAGGAACGATCTCCACGCCTGATCCGTGGATAGGAGTATAAACGATCTTGATATCCTTGTGAGCCTGGCGAGCCTCTGGAGAAAGCATCAGAGTCATTACTGAATCGAGATAAGCCTCGTCCATCTCGTGACCCATAATTTCGATTGGAGCAGCTCCCTCACCTGGCTCGAACTTAACCATTGAAGGATCAGTGATCTTAGCCACCTCAGCTACGATATCCTTATCCACCGGAGAAGTCACCTGAGCTCCGTCTGACCAGAACACCTTGTAACCGTTGTACTCCTTAGGATTGTGCGATGCTGTGATCATAATACCGGCAGTAGCCTTCTTTGTTCTCACAGAGTAGCTCATAAGAGCGATAGGATGTAGCTTATCAAAGATATACACGTGGATACCGTTGGCTGCAAGCACATTGGCTGCAATCTGAGCGAACTCAGGGCTGTTGTTACGGCTGTCGAATGAAATGCATACGCTGAGAGGTCCCTCAATGTTTGCCTTCATATAATTGGCGAGACCCTGAGTAGCCATTCCCACAGTGTACTTGTTCATACGGTTTGTTCCCACGCCCATAATTCCGCGGAGGCCGCCTGTACCGAACTCGAGGTTTCTGTAGAATGCATCTTCAAGCTCTACAGGATCGTTCTCCTGAAGGGCAACGATCTGTGCCTTTGTTGCTTCGTCAAAATTACCGTCCAGCCAGCTCTGGACCACTTCTCTGAAATTTCTTTCCATAGTCGGTATATTGTTTATATGTTAAATTGCATTACATCTGAGCAAATATACTGATAATTATTCAACAAAAACTCTATTTTTGCATAAATTTTAAAACTATATGAAAAAACTGCTGGAATTCGTATCGCAACATCTGTCTGATGACACCACAAGGCTGATTCTCGATAAAGAGAAATGGCCTGATATTGATATGGAGACAGCAGTGAACTGCATCGAAAGCAGACGTAAGCTTAAGGGCAAGGTCAAGGTATGGTATGAAAATCCATACTTGGTTTTTCCATTGAAGTTGTCTGCCGAGCAATGCAGCAGCAGTGCGACCGGCCACTACAAAGCCGCTCTTGCCGAGAAGATTGCAGGAAAAGATGCCTGGACACTGGCAGACCTTACGGGCGGGCTCGGAGTCGACAGCTGGTTCTTCTCCAAGAGGGCAACAGAAGTATTGTACAATGAGATGCAGACGCCCCTGTGCAAGGCGGCAGAGCACAATTTCAAAGCACTCGGTACCGGCAACATCGTCATCAGCAATTCAATAGCACAGAGCAACGCCATCAGTGGCATCATAGACGGATTTCACCCGGACATCATATATATGGACCCGGCAAGAAGAGGCGAAGGAGGAAAGAAGGTTTTCCTGATCGAAGAATGCACTCCGGACGTACTGACATTGAAGGATGAGATATTCAGACAATGTCGTCATATATTGATCAAGCTCTCCCCTATGGCAGACATTACAATGGTATGTGAAAGACTCGGAAAAACTTGCCGGGAAGTCCACATAGTAAGTTCTGAAGGAGAATGCAAGGAACTCCTGATATGGATGGACAGAGAATGGCAGGAAGGTTATGATATAACAGCAGTCGAGCTTCCGAACGGATACCCGGAAAAGCCTTGTGCAACATTGACATTCACTCCGGGAGAAGAGAAAACGGGAAATGCGGAGATTGCTGCAGAAACGGGAGAATTCCTTTTCGAGCCTGGAAAATCATTGACAAAAGCCGGAGCATTCAATGTCACAGCCGGGCATTTCCACATTACGAAGCTTGGAAAATCCACCCATTACTACACCACATCCGACCCTTCTACAGTCGACACGCTGAAAGGATATGGAAAGGTTTTCCAGATACTGGAATGTTCACCACTTGACAAACGAAGCATCAAGGAAGCCGGCAAGAATCATCCAAATGCAGAGGTAACCGCCAGAAATATTCCTATGACATCTGATGCCCTGCGTAAGAAAATCGGCTGCACATCAGGAGGAGAAGTCCATATCTTCGGTCTTAAATCAGATCTGAAAGGCAATCTTCTGATGATATGTAAAAGAATCTGATCCAAAGAATATAACGAAAGCGGTGCTGCAGGAAAAGTTCTTGCAGCACCGCTTTTATGATAAAGAACCGTTAGTTCTGGTGAGCTGGTCTGAGAAGGTCGAGAACGACCTTTACAGGGTTGAATGTAGCGAGAGGAACCTCGACAAAGAGTGTGTTCCAGTTGCTCATAGCACCGTTCCAGAGGCCAGGAAGTTCAAGTGCCTTGAGTTCACGTCCCTGGTAGCTCTTTGAGCTGATGAAACCTGCATCCTCATCTACATACTGGAGAAGATCGAAGCTCTGTCCTTTGTAGTCGTGGAGGCAGCATACGATGTCAACAGGATTGAAGTGTGTTGCAGATGCAAGAGCATTGCGGGCGTGGTCGTCAGACATATTGATCTGTACGCTTTCGAGAACCTGAAGAGATGTCGATCCGTCCTTGTCTGCGATGATGAAAGGACCACCGCCCGGTTCGCCCTGATTCTTCACCATACCTGCCACACGGATAGGTCTGTTGAGTTTTGCACGTATAGCTGCTACACGTGCATCGAAGTCCGCAGCCTCAGGCAGAGTCACGCAAAGGGTATTGTCGAGGAAAGCCTCGATCTCGTCGCAAAGAGCCGGAGTAGCTTCTGCATCAAGTGCATTCAGATAGCCATAGATCTTGTCACGAAGTTCAAGAGCCTTTCCAAGAAGCACCTTCTTCCACACTGCTGTTTCAGGAAGAAGTCTCTCATTGGCCACATTGTCGATATTCTTGATCGAAACAACTTCTTCCTCGATCTTATTGAGATTATAAATGAGGGCGCCGTGTCCTGCAGGACGGAAAAGTAGAGAATCAGTCTCTGTTCTGAAAGGCTTGTTCTCCACGTCGACAGCTATTGTATCTGTTGCCTTGTCCTGGAAAGTGAAAGTGATATTGTACTTCACGCCGTACTTTGCCTCATAAGCCTCCTTTACTTCAGCATAAGCCTCTTCAAAAAGATGCTGATGTTCAGGAGAAATGGTCACCACGAGGTTTGCAGATCCATCCTCATTCCTCATATAGTTCTGTGCCTCGACAAGATGCTCTGCGAAAGCAGTACGGATTTCACCGTCAGTGTATTTATGGAATTTAAGTACTCCCTTAGGCTTTGCACCATAGCCGAGTCCCTCTTCAGTGAGAGTCTTTGAAAGAACCGACTGTCTGTATTCAGGGCATCTGCAGGTCTGCTCCCCGAAAAGTTCAGGTGTATAGAAAGCGAAACCCTGGATCTGATCCACAAACTTAGCTGCAGGAGCGTCATCCGCAAGTTCCTTACCGGCCTTGAGTGCATCAAGTCCGCTGAAAAGATCCTTGAACATACGTGAAGCTGCACCCGAAGCTGGCACGAACTTGCACTTGCCATTGATCTTTGCACCATCATAATACTTTGCAGCGGCCTCGACAGCAGCCTCATCAAGTACCTGGATTCCTCTCTCCGGAGTAGCCGGAGCAACAATCTTCATCCAAGGGAAGCCCTGTTTGAAACGTTCAACCTGCTGCTCGGCAGTCTGCACAGACGAGCCTCTCTGCTCGATCTGAGCGATATCTTCTTTTGTAAACATATTGGTATTTGTATTAGTGTAAATAATTTCTCTTCTGTATTGGTACTCCGAACGGAGTTTCTCGAATTTATGAGGTTCCATACGGAAACGGAAATCGTCCGTAAATATAGGGTAATTATACTGAAATACTGCTGCTATCTCGCCGTGATTCTTGCCTTTCAGGTCCAGAAGCACCGGCTCGTGCCCCAGCAGATCCTGCGCCGGGAAATAATCATATAGTTCCTGGATTCCGAAATGACGGGCAAGAGCCTGTACGGCAAATGCAGTTCCATTCTGTTTTCCTTGAAAGGTATATCCGGCGATATGAGGTGTAGCGATATCGGCTGTTTCGACAAGTTCCTCATTGATATCAGGTTCATTATTCCAGGTATCGATCACGATTGCCCCGAATTTTGGAGAAGCCTCTAAAAGAGCCTGCTCGTCGACTATTTCTCCACGTGCAGCATTGATGAATATTGCACCGGGCTTCATCAGTGTAAAGAAGTCAGCATTGGCCATCCCTCTGGTGGTCTCATCAAGAGGCACGTGAAGTGTGACAACGTCAGAATTCTCCAGCAGATGCTCCAGAGAGCAGAATCCCTCCGGACCTTCTGCCGCAGCACGCGGAGGATCGCACCTTAATATATTGAAGCCCAGATATTCAGCCATAGCTTCGACCTTGCTTCCGACGTGACCGACACCTACAATACCTATAGTATTTCCGTCGATCTTGATTCCTTTGCGGGCCGCCACACCATAAAGGGCGGAGAAGACATACTGCATCACTCCTCCGGCATTGCAGCCTGCAGCATTAGAGACCTCGATACCAGCCTTACGGCAATACTCCAAATCAATATGATCAGTTCCGATAGTTGCTGTAGCAATCATCTTCACAGACGTTCCCTCCAGCAATGCCCCATCACAACGGGTTCTTGTCCTGACTATCAATGCATCTGCATCAAGGACATCCTCACGGCTGATTTCCAATCCTTTCTTATATACAACCTCTGAATAAGGCTCAAAAACACCTTCAAGGAAAGGCACGTCTATATCTGCAACTATCTTCATATCTATCTCAATATCAACGTCTTTACAATATCGCCTTCAGCAGAACCGGCAAGAAGCGCATCTGACGCAAGATGTTCGTTCAGGCTTTTCAGCAGTTTCTCTCTCCGGAAGTAAAGCTGGTTACGCACTACCGAGGAACTGATCACGCAGACCATCACTCCCCTGTCAAAACTGACATCAAGAGTATATCTTCCTGCTCCAGACACCTTCGCCCAAGCTTCGCAAGCCCTCTGTCTGCCCAGACCGGAAGAAAGTTTCATATCCCTTATGAACTGAGCCACAAGCTCTTCCATTCCCACTGCCTCCTGCCTGCGCAGGCCGTTCTTTCTGCTATCGTATGCCATTTTACTACAATCTTGTGAATTGTCCGGCCTGAGTTTCGTAATAAGCCCTGTCCTGCGTCAGACGGTCAACTATGCCGGACATCCTCACCTTGTTGCTGTCAGTTATGAAAATCTGGCCGAAATCATTGCTGGCCACCATCTGAAGCAGGTTCGAGATCCTGCCCATATCAAGCTTGTCAAACACATCATCAAGCAGAAGGATAGGAGCAAACCCGTAATTCTTCTTCATTATCTCATACTGGGCGAACTTCAGCGAAACAAGGAAGGACTTCTGCTGTCCCTGAGAGCCGTATCTACGGATAGGATGGCCATTCATCGTGAACACGAAATCATCTCTCTGGATACCGGATGTAGTATATTTCAACGCCCTGTCCTTATCGTATGAAGCGGCCAGGATCTGATCCAGAGCGGCCTTTGACAATTCCGTATCATATTCTATATTGACCTGCTCTGAATCTCCTGACAGAGCCTTATAGAATTCTGATACAATCGGAACAAGGTCCTTCACAAAACGCTGTCGAGCCTGAAAAACCGGTTCCGCAAGCATCCCCATCCTCATATCAATAACCTCCAGAAGAGATCTGTCGGGTTCCAGTTCCTTAAGCATACGGTTACGCTGGAGCAGAAGCCTGTTATATTGCTGCAAGGCTGCCATATATTCCTTATCCATCTGCGACAGAACAGAATTCACAAAGCGTCTTCTCTCATCTCCGGAATCACTGACCATAGAAATATCAGCAGGAGAGACCATCACTATAGGCAGAAGGCCTATATGTTCGGACACCTTATTATATTGCTTGTCATCACGACGGACTTTCTTTTCTCCTTTCGAGGTCATCTTTATGCCGAATCTGGAAGAAGTACCGTTTTCCATCCTGTAGGTTCCGGATAACGAAAACTCATCTGTCCCGTGACGGAATGTGAATTTATCTGAAGATGCGAAAGCACTCTTGGTCATCGAAAGATAATATACAGCATCCAGAAGATTCGTTTTCCCCTCGCCATTGTTACCGCTTATGCAGTTGACATTGGGAGAGAATTCCAGTTCCTGGAGCTTTATGTTGCGGAAGTCGGATATGACGATTTTTTCGAGTACTGGCATATTGCTTTTGATATCTTGGCAAATATAATGATATTTCAGCTAAAATAACAGGTATTCTTAGATAATAAAAAAGCAATTTTCAAAATGGAAAGTATTCTTTGGGAGTTTTGACATTTTTTGCTAAATTTGCGCCCTGTTTGGAGTAACTGTACCCCAACGTGTCCATAAGACAAATATAAAATCAATTAAAGATATGGCTAAAGATATGGCTAAAGAAATCAAAAATGAGAATGCCGAGGCAGTAGTCGAGGCGGTTTCAAAGACTGAGCAGTTCTTCGAGAAGAACGGCAAGACACTTACTATCATCTGCGTTGCAGCTGTCATCGCTTGTGCAGGAGTATTCTGCTGGCACAAGTTCGTTCACCAGCCTAAGGTAGCCGAGGCACAGGGCCAGATGGCTTTTGCTGAGGAGAATTTCCGTAACGGTGACTATGAACTCGCTCTCAACGGTGACGGCAATGTACTCGGATTCGTTCAGATTCTTGACGAGTACGGCACAAAGGCAGGCAAGTCAGTGAACTTCTACGCAGGAGTCTGCGAGCTTCAGCTCGGTAACTGGGAGTCTGCGATCAAGTATCTCCAGGCATACAACGGAAAGGACGCTATCCTCGCTGCTCGCGCACAGGCTTGCATCGGTGACGCTTATGTAGGTCTTGAGGACTACCAGAAGGCTCTCGGATGCTTCGAGAAGGCAGCAGCTACAATCGACAATATGTTTGCTGCAGGTTATCTTCTCAAGGCAGGTGCTGTAGCTGAGAAGCTTGGCCAGAACGATAAGGCACTTTCTTACTACGAGCAGATCAAGGATCAGTATCCACAGTCAATGGAGGCTTACGACATTGATAAGTACATCGGTAGAATTGAAGCTAGATAATTATGGGAAGAGCATTTGAATTCCGTAAAGAGCGCAAGTTCAAGAGATGGGGTCATATGGCCCGCGTCTTCACTAAGATCGGTAAGGAAATCACTATCGCTGTAAAGCAGGGTGGTCCGGACGTAACAGGTAACCCACGACTCCGCGCACTCATCCAGACTGCACGAAGCGAGAATATGCCTAAGGACAATATCGAGCGTGCTATCAAGAGAGCTACCGATAAGGATCAGGCAGATTATAAGGAAGTGGTATTCGAGGGTTACGGTCCTCACGGTATCGCGGTACTCGTAGAGGCTGCAACCGACAATAACAACCGTACAGTAGCAAACGTACGTTCATACTTCACAAAGAGCGGCGGATCACTCGGCACTTCCGGCAGCGTAGACTATATGTTCGACCGCAAGTGTATGTTCCGTATGAAGTCTGCCAATCCATATGATCTCGAGGAGCTCGAGCTTGAGCTTATCGACTACGGTGTCGAGGAAATCTTCGAGGAGGAGAACGACAACGAGGAAATGGAGATCGTACTCTACGGCGAGTTCACTGCATTCAACACCATCCAGAAGTGGATCGAGGATAATGGCTACGAACTTATCGCAGCTGAGTTCACCCGCCTTCCTAACGTAGATCTCAAGGTTCTTGAGGGCGATGCAAAAGCCGACATCGAGAAACTTATCGAGCGTATCGAGGAGGATGACGATGTCCAGAACGTTTACACTACAATGCAGCCGTAATAATATACGCAACATATGAAAATGAACCGATGACTTTTGCAGTCATCGGTTTTTTTGTAAAAAATCCACAGAGGACAAAAAAAATGCTATATTTGTAGGCAATGACCTATTGAACCAGAACCGGTCAGTATTGAAAGATATGAGCATTCAACAGGAAAAAATAAAGGAACTGGTAGAGCGCCGCGCTCAGGCTCGTATGGGTGGAGGCCAGAAGAGGATCGATGCGCAGCACCAGAAAGGAAAGCTGACAGCACGTGAAAGACTCTCCTTGCTTCTGGATGAAGGCAGCTTCGAAGAATTCGATATGTTTGTGCAGCACAGATGCACGAACTTCGGAATGGAAAAGGTAAAGTATGACGGAGACGGAGTCGTTACAGGAATGGGTACGATTGACGGACGGTTGGTCTACGTTTATTCCCAGGATTTCACTGTAGCCGGAGGCACAATGTCGGAAACGATGGCCCGGAAGATATGCAAGGTAGCTGATATGGCTATCAGAAACGGAGCTCCCCTGCTCTGTCTGAACGATTCAGGCGGTGCACGCATACAGGAAGGTATGGGAGGACTTGCCGGATTGGGAGAAATCTTTACCAGACACATAACCGCATCTGGAGTAATACCTCAGATTTCAGGCGTATTCGGTCCTTGCGCCGGAGGAGCAGTCTACTCCCCTACTCTGACAGACTTCACTGTAATGATCAAGGGAACATCCTATATGTATCTCACCGGTCCTAATGTAGTGAAGACCGTAACAGGAGAGACAGTCGGCCACGAAGAACTTGGAGGAGCGAGCATACACGCCATAAAGAGCGGAGTGGCACATTTCGCTGCTGAAAATGAAGAAGAGGGAATCGCTCTGATGAAGGCTATTCTCAGCTTCCTGCCTTCGAACAACAAGGAACAGGCCCCTTTCAAACCGACAAACGACCCTCCGGGAAGAGTGTCCGATGCCTTGAATGACATAATTCCGGACAATCCCAACAAAGCATACGATATGTACGGAGTCATCGGCAGTATAGTGGACGACGGGGAATTCCTTGAAATCCATAGAGATTGGGCAAGGAACATAATCATCGGATTCGCACATATGAACGGCCGTTCTGTCGGCATAATCGCCAATCAGCCTAAAATGCTTGCAGGAGTTCTGGACAGCAATGCCTCAAGAAAGGCCGCACGTTTCATCCGCTGCTGTGATGCATTCAATATCCCGATTGTCAGCCTGATCGATGTTCCCGGATTCCTTTGCGGCACACAGCAGGAATACAACGGCATCATAAACCACGGCGCCAAGCTCTTGTATGCATATGGGGAAGCCACAGTACCAAAAGTAGCGGTAACCCTCAGAAAATCTTACGGAGGAGCCTATATTACAATGAGTTGCAAACAGATGCGCAGTGACATCAATCTTGCCTGGCCTACTGCCAACTTCGCGGTAATGGGAGCTGAAGGTGCTGTCGAAATCCTTTATTCCAAGGAGCTGGAAAAGATCGAAGACCCACAGGAAAGGATGAGGGTAGCAGAGGAGAAGAAAAAGGAATACAACGATCTGTTCTGCAATCCTTACAATGCTGCAAGTTACGGATATATCGACGATATAATCGAGCCACGCAATACCCGTTTCCGCATTATCCGGGCATTGGAACAGCTTGCAGACAAGAAGCTTGAGAATCCTTGGAAGAAACACGATAATCTACCATTGTAATATGACAGGATTTGCAATACTCCAGACATCTGCAAGCGTTCTTCAGAAGAGTGCTGAAATGGCAGATAAGGATCCGCACGGAGCCATCATCACCCTTGTATCCGTCTCTGTAGTATTTGTCGCTCTGATTGTACTTTATTTTGCCTACACATTCATCGGCAGTCTGTCATCAGGAAAGATCACGCTGCCGAAAAGAAAGAACAGTACCAAGAACGACAAGACTGCCGGTCCGACACCGGAAGAAGCAGCTGCCATCGCAATGGCTCTGGACCAGGAATTCAACGGCGAGACCTATGCGGCTATAGGAATGGCTCTGCATCAATATTTCAACGACACGGTACACGACAACGAAAGCTACATAATAACCATCAAAAGAAAATAAGGGCTATGAAACAATATAGATTCAAGATCAACGGAAACCAGTATAACGTAGACATCAATTCCGTAGAAGGCAATATCGCTTCAGTTTCTGTAAACGGAACCAGCTATCAGGTGGAACTCGAAGATTCTCCAGCAGCACCGGTACAGGCCGTTCCCGTTCAGGCATCCGTTATGACTCCGGCAGCAGCACCGGTTCAGGCAGTACCGGCTACGAAGCCAGCCGCTTCAGGTGCAGGCAAGCCAGTCACAAGTCCTCTTCCGGGAGTGATCATTGCCATTAAGGTGAATGTCGGAGACAGCGTTAAAGCTGGTCAGGAAGTAGCTGTGTTGGAAGCAATGAAGATGGAGAACTCGATTGAAGCAGTTCAGGACGGAACAGTCACCGCAATACACGTAGGCAAGGGAGACTCTATCCTCGAAGGAGCACCGATCGTAACAATAGGATAATATGAATACCGTTTTTGAAAGCTTGGAGCAATTCTTCCAATACACAGCTTTCGCCAATATGACCGTACAGCATATCATAATGATATTCATCGGCATCTTATTCATATATCTGGCGATAAAAAAAGATTGGGAGCCATTATTGCTTATACCGATCGGCTTCGGAATGATCATCGGAAACATTCCTTTCGTATCCGGTCTCAACATCGGAATATACGAGGAAGGGTCGGTAATGAACATATTGTATCAAGGTGTCCAGACAGGATGGTATCCACCTCTGATTTTCCTTGGAATCGGAGCGATGACCGATTTCTCGGCTCTGATTTCCCAGCCGCGGCTGATGCTCATAGGAGCTGCCGCACAGATAGGTATCTTCGGGGCATATATCATTGCCCTGCATATGGGATTTACTCCGGCAGAAGCTGGCGCGATAGGTATAATAGGTGGTGCAGACGGTCCGACAGCCATATTCCTGTCTTCAAGACTCGCACCGCACCAGATGGGAGCGATTGCCGTATCGGCCTATTCCTATATGGCCTTGGTGCCGGTAATCCAGCGTCCGATTATGCTGTTGCTTACTACAAAGAAAGAGCGTCTGATACGTATGGCTCCTCCACGTCAGGTGAGTCAGAAAGAAAAGATCATCTTCCCTATAGTAGGATTCATCCTGACAGCTATGATAGTTCCATCCGGAATGCCTCTTCTGGGAATGCTATTCTTCGGTAATCTCCTGAAGGAAAGCGGAGTAACCAAGCGTCTGGCAGAAACCGCACGTGGTCCGCTCATCGATGTCGTCACCATTCTCATAGGTATTACAGTAGGATGCTCTACCCAGGCAGACGAATTCCTGACCGGAGATTCGATCAAGATTTTCCTTCTCGGACTGATTTCATTCGTCATAGCGACCACCTGTGGAGTCCTCTTTGTAAAATTTATGAATCTGTTCTGCAAGGAAGGACGCAAGATAAACCCTCTCATCGGCAATGCCGGAGTATCAGCAGTTCCGGATGCAGCCCGTGTATCACAGAATGTAGGACGCGAATTTGACAAGAACAATCATCTTCTGATGCACGCAATGGCTCCGAATGTTGCCGGAGTTATAGGCTCGGCGGTTGCGGCAGGTATCCTGCTCAGTTTCCTCGGATAGCATATATACCCGAACAACGGATAATCATTTCTGGTCGAAAGCACGAAAACAGCTGTTTTTGTTCTTTCGACCTTGATTTTTGGCTCCGAAAGCACAAAATAGGTCTATTTCGTGCTTTTGAATGATGAAACTAAGCAAGGTTTAAGCAGAAAGAAGTACATTTGTAATCCGAAACAAGAAAGAAGAATGACAATCGAAGACGCAATCAAGGATAAAATATTGATTCTGGACGGTGCAATGGGCACAATGATCCAGCGATATTCATTGACTGAGGATGATTACCGCGGCAGTGTATTCGCAGAATCCGGCAAAGAGCTTAAAGGCAACAACGAGTGCCTGAATCTGACCCGTCCTGACATAATCAGAGCCATTCACGGAGAATATATAGCGGCTGGAGCCGACATCATAGAAACCAACACATTCAGCGCCAATGCCATCTCGCAGTCGGAATACGGCTGCGAAGGCTTTGCATTCAATATGGCCTACGAAGGTGCCCGTATCGCAAGAGAGGCAGCAGATGAAGCTCAGGAAATTGCAGCTAAAGTCGGACTTGAACGTAAGGTATGGGTAGCCGGAAGCATAGGTCCGACATCTAAGTCGCTCTCACTTTCTCCAGATGCCAATGACCCTGCGTTCAGAGCATATACCTTCGATCAGATGAAGGAGGCCTATAAGACTCAGGCTGAGGCACTTGTCAAAGGTGGTGTCGATCTGTTCCTGATAGAGACCTGCTTCGACGCATTGAATGTCAAGGCAGCGCTGGCAGCAATTTCTGAAGTCAGCCTGATGCTGCCGGTAATTATATCATTGTCTGTGGGAGACAGGAGCGGAAGAACCTTGACCGGACAGACTCTTGAGGCTTTTTATCATTCTGTCGGGCACTATCCGCTACTGGCATTCGGACTGAACTGCTCACTCGGAGCATCTGAACTGATGCCGTTGATAGAGGAAATCGGAAGCTGGTGCAGATGCAGAGTGAGCTGCTATCCAAATGCAGGTCTGCCGAACGAAATGGGAGGATACGATCAGAGTCCTGAGGATATGGCTTCACAGATAAAGGCAATGGCAGAAAAGAGGTTGGTCAATATCGTCGGAGGATGCTGCGGAACAACACCTTCACATATAAAGGCCATTGCAAAGGCTCTCAGCGGCATTCCGACACGCCCACTACCAGAGAATAATACAGAGAAAGCATTGACCGTCACCGGCCTGGAAACAGTTACCATAGACATAAAGCGTAACAATTTCACCAATGTCGGCGAAAGGACAAACGTAGCCGGTTCCAGAAAATTCGCACGACTGATTTCAGAAGGAAAATATGATGAAGCACTGCGGATAGCAGCAAAGCAGATCGAGGACGGGGCCACCATCATCGACATAAATATGGATGATGCAATGCTGGACAGCACACGGGAAATGGAACGTTTCGTACGTTATGTTTCCAATGATCCGGCAGTTGCAAAGGCAGCCTTGATGATTGACTCATCTCACTGGGAAACCATCCTCGCAGGCTTGAAGAATGCTCAGGGCAAATGTATCGTAAATTCCATCAGTCTTAAGGAAGGAGAAGATGCATTCATTGAAAAAGCCTCTGTAATAAACTCTTATGGCGCTGCAATGGTCATAATGGCATTTGATGAAGAAGGTCAGGCGACCACATATGAAAGAAAAATAAAGATCTGCGAAAGAGCATACAGACTTCTTACAGAAAAGGCCGGGATATCCCCGGAAAACATAATCTTCGATGCCAATATACTTTCGATAGGTACCGGTATTGAGGAGCACAGCAGATACGGGATCGACTTCATTGAAGCAGTAAGATGGATAAAGACCAATCTTCCGGGGGCATTGACCTCAGGCGGAGTATCCAATCTATCATTTGCTTTCCGTGGCAATAACAGAGTCAGAGAAGCTATGCATTCGGCATTCTTGTTTCACGCTATCAAGGCTGGAATGGATATGGCGATTCTGAATCCTTCAATGCTTCAGGTTTATGATGAGATAGAACCGGAGCTGCTTAAATGCGTGGAGGATGTTATTTTCGACACCGACCCTCAGGCCACTGAGAGGCTGATCGAAAAGGCTTCCAGGATTGCCGGTCAGGCAGAGAAAGACGCAGCAGGCAGCAATGACACAGCAAGCAGCGCATATATCAAGACGTCTGTGGAGGAGCGCCTTAAAAACGCCTTGCTAAAAGGGATGACGACTACTATTGAAACCGACCTGCAGGAGGCAATCGAAAAATATGGATCTGCCCTATCAGTCATCGAAGGCCCGCTTATGGATGGAATGGAAACCGTCGGAAAACTTTTCGGCGATGGAAAGATGTTCCTTCCACAGGTCGTAAAATCAGCCAAGATAATGAGAGATGCCGTGAAGATACTTGAGCCTTTTATGGAAGCCGATGCTAAGGAAAGCAACAGGCCTAAAGTGGTGATAGCCACTGTTAAAGGCGACGTACACGACATTGGAAAGAACATAACTGCCATTGTCCTGTCCTGCAACGGCTTCGATGTTACAGACCTTGGTGTGATGGTCGACAAGGAAACTATTCTTGAAGAGGCTGTAAGGATAAAGGCAGACATAATTGCTGTCAGCGGACTTATAACCCCCTCACTATATCAGATGGAAGAACTCTGCAAGGCAATGGCAGAAGCTGATATGACCATTCCGTTACTGATAGGAGGCGCCACAACATCTGCTGTATATACAGCTGTAAAACTCTCTCCATTATACAATCACGTATTCTATGGTGCAGATGCATCCGCAGCGGCAGTCCTGGCCAAGAAATGCATAATAGACAGAGAATCGTTCGAAGCGCAGCAGCACGCCGAGCAGGAACAGCTTCGGGCACTTTACACAAAACCGGTTGTAAAGACTGAATGGAAAATAAAGACTGAAGGATTTGCAAAGGAGACATATTCTACATCATTACCGGAAAACATTGACTATATGGAACTTCCGATAGATGAAGCATTGCCTTGGTTCGACTGGAAGATGCTCCACGCGATCTGGGGAGTCAGATATGGCAGTGCTGTTCCGGAAGTGGCCGAACTGATGCAGCTGCGCAGGGACGCCGAGGAGGAACTGGCCATAGCAAATTTCAAGATACACATTGCTGCCCGTTTCTATAGCGCTTGTTCGGAAAGAGATGATATTGTCATAAAGACCGAGTCTGGTGAAAGAAGGCTGCCGATGCTTAGAGAGGAAAGCGGCAAGATGCTGTCACTCAGAGATTTCATAATACCGGCAGGTAAAGGAAAGACTTCAGCATTCGGAGTTTTCGCAATCAGTGTGAAGGCCAATGACGCTCACGAAGAAGGCTGCTGCTGTCCTGCCTGCAGCAACAAATACGAGGATCTCGTAGGACGTACCGTCAGGATGACTGTGGCAGAGGCTGCTTCCTGCTGGCTTGACGACAGATTGAAAAAAGAACTGAGAGACGAGAAGGCCAAAGTAATCAAGCCTGCTGCCGGCTATGCAAGCTGCCCTGACCATACATTGAAGAATGACATCCTGGGACTGCTGCCTCAGAGTCACAGGCTGGGCATAAAACTTACCGAGAGCTGTGCGATGACACCGGAATCCAGCATCTGCGGAATGATATTCATACATCCCGATGCCTCCTATCCTTCGATCCGCAGGATATCACAGAAACAATACGATGATTATGTACAAAGGAGAGGAATGAGTGCGGAAGATGCAAGAAGATTCCTCGGACATTTATTGAAATAGCAATGAAAGTATCAGATATATTGGCACAGAGCGGGAAGGCTTTTCCTTCGCTGGAAATCGTGCCGCCCCTCAGAGGCCTGACCAAGGACGAGCTGCTGGAAAGTATTGCTCCGTTTATGGAGTTCAGTCCGAAATACATAAATGTAACAAGCCACAGGGATGAATTCGAGTTCAGGGAGTCTCCTGACGGAACATTCAGCCGTCATCTTGTACGCAACCGCATAAGCGAGACTACGGTCTGCACCGCGATAATGTCGAAATACAATATCGAGACAGTGCCTCACATCATATGCGCAGGAGCGACAGCAGAAGAGATAGAAAGCAAACTGGACAATCTCGAATTCCTTGGTATCAACAATATAGTAGCTCTCCGTGGGGACAGCATCACAGGAGAAAAGAGATTCACCCCAACTCCGGGCGGCTATCGTTATGCCAGCGAACTCGTAGAGGGTATAAGACAATATCAGGGAAGCGCCAATTACCAGAGAAAGAGAAAAGAAGAGAGATATTTCTGCATAGGAGTCGGAGGTTATCCGGAAAAGCATTTTGAAGCAGCCAATATCGAGACAGACATTGCCAACCTGAAAAAGAAGGTGGATGCAGGAGCTGACTATGTAATCACTCAGATGTTCTTCGACAACAATGTCTATTATGACTTCGTCAGGAGGTGCCGTGAAGCAGGCATAACTGTTCCGATAATACCGGGACTCAAACCTCTGTCAACAGCCAGACAGATAAATCTGCTTCCTGAATCATTCTCACTCGATATTCCTATAGAACTCACCTCTGAGATAGTAAAAGCCGGAGAGGATAAGGAGGCTGTATACAAAATCGGAACGGAATGGTGTGCAATGCAGTGCAAGGATCTGATTGCTCACGGCGTACCTGCCGTTCATTTCTACACAATGGGAAAATCCAGAAATATCGTGAACATACTAAAAGAATGCTTCTAGACATATAACTGACTAAGAATCAAAACAATAAGAAATTCACCAGCGAGGGTGACAACTATTTTTAAAATTTAAATGAAAATCGGTTGTTTCCTCGCTGATTTATTAGTATTTTTGCCGTGATAAGGAATAAAATATAACCAAAACATAAATATCCGGATATGCAGAACAAATTGCAGGAACTGACAGACAAGCTCTACAACGAAGGTCTGTCAAAAGGAAAGCAGGAAGGCGAAGAACTTCTTGCCAAGGCTAAAGTACAGGCTGAGGATATCATCACCAAGGCTCAGGCCGAGGCTGAACGTATCGTAGCAGCCGCTCAGAAGCAGGCTGAGGAAATCAAGACCAAGACAGCCTCAGACGTAAAGATGGCAGCTTCTCAGAGCATTGCAGCCACTAAGAAAGACATTGAAACGCTTATCGTAGGCAAGATGACAGGTGAGGCTGTGAAGAAGGCACTTTCTTCAGCAGACTTTGTCAAGGAACTTATCAAGGCTGTGGCTGAAAAATTCACCACAGAGGGTCCTGTCGACCTTAACCTTGTACTTCCGGAGTCACTCAAGAATGATCTCGAGCCATTCGCGACTAAGGAACTTGCCAGGATTCTCGGTGCAGGAGTTGAAGCTTCTTTCTCGAAGAAGATTGCAGGCGGTTTCCAGATCGGTCCTAAGGACGGAGGTTATTTCATAAGCTTCACTGAGGAGACTTTCAACCAGCTCATTTCAGAGTATCTCAGACCAGCTACCAAGAAGCTTCTCTTCGGATAATTGTCATTCAGTACTATGAACAATTACATCTATATAATCGCAGGTCTTCCTGACTTCACTCCGGACTGGAGACAGGGCGAGAAGAGTCTTGACGAATACATCGAGCAGGTCAGAGAACTGCTGTCCGTAAAGGACAATGCAGCCCTTGACTTCATCGTAAAGGGATTCGACAAGGAGCAGATCGGTCTTGATCTCTACAAGGAGGCGTTGTCGCACAGGCTGGGATTCATCAGGGAGTTCTTCCAGTTCGATCTCAACGTGCGCAACCAGAAGGTAAGGTATCTGAATCAGGCCCTGGGCAGGGATTCTGAAAAGGATGTTCTTTCGCTCAGAGATCCTGAAGCGGAAGAGACCGGCCTTGAACCGGAGGAGCCGGAATTCAAGGAGTCTGCACAGCTGCAGCGCATCCTTGAAGGCCACGACATTCTTTCCAGGGAAAGAGGAATCGACGATCTCTACTGGGAGAAGATCGACGAAATCACCATCTTCGATTATCTCAATTTCGATAAGATACTCGGAATGATGGTTAAGATGATGATCATCCGCAGATGGCTCGTTCTCGATGAAGAGACCGGACGCGCAATGTTCAAGAAGCTCGTCGATGAGGTACGCGGCACATTCAAAGGAGTGGAATATAACGAGAAATGACGAATGTCATCCTGAGCGCCAGCGAAGGATCTAAATGCAATTAATAAATTTTTAAAAATATGAAAACAACTGGTAAAGTTACGGGTATCGTTTCCAACCTTGTGACTGTAGAGGCCAACGGACCGGTGTCGCAGAATGAAATCTGCTACATTACCGTAGGTGACACAAAGCTTATGGCTGAGGTCATCAAGGTGAACGGCAAGTACGCTGCAGTACAGGTATTCGAAAGCACCCGTGGACTCAAGAACGGTGATGTAGTGGAGTTCGAGGACAGAATGCTCGAGGCGACTCTCGGTCCTGGCCTCCTCTCCAGCAGCTACGACGGTCTCCAGAACGACCTCACCACAATGACAGGAGTATTCCTCAAGAAGGGAGAATACACCGACCCTCTTAACCACGAGAAACTCTGGGATTTCACCCCTATCGCAAAGCCGGGCGACAAGGTAGTCGCTGCTGACTGGCTCGGAGAGGTGAAGGAAGGATGGCTGCCTCACAAGATTATGGTACCGTTCGCATTCAAAGGCGAATATACTGTAAAGTCAATCGAGAAGGCAGGACAGTACAATATCGACAAAGTCATCGCAGTCCTCACAAACGCTGAAGGCGAGGATGTCAATGTGACAATGTACCAGAAATGGCCTGTAAAAGTAGCAATCAAGGGCTACAAGGACAAGCCAAGACCATCAAAGATTATGGAGACAGGTGTACGTGCGATCGACACCCTCAACCCTATAGCAGAAGGCGGTACAGGCTTCATCCCGGGACCATTCGGATGCGGTAAGACTGTGCTTCAGCACGCTATCGCAAAGCAGGGAGACGCCGACGTGATCGTTATGGCAGCCTGCGGTGAGCGTGCAAACGAGGTGGTGGAGATCTTCGCCGAGTTCCCTGAACTCATTGACCCTCATACAGGACGTCACCTTATGGAGCGTACTACCATCATCTGTAACACATCCAATATGCCTGTAGCAGCCCGTGAGGCATCTGTTTATACAGCGATGACCATCTGCGAGTACTACCGTGCAATGGGTATGAAGGTCCTTCTCCTTGCTGACTCTACATCACGTTGGGCTCAGGCTCTTCGAGAGATGTCGAACCGTATGGAGGAGCTCCCTGGAGCCGATGCCTTCCCTGTGGACCTTTCAGCCATCATCTCTAACTTCTATGCTCGTGCCGGTATGGTGGTCCTCAACAACGGTCAGACAGGTGCTGTCACATTCATCGGTACCGTATCTCCAGCGGGTGGTAACCTCAAGGAGCCTGTGACAGAGTCTACAAAGAAGGCTGCACGTTGCTTCTACGCTCTCGAACAGAACCGTGCAGACCAGAAGCGCTACCCTGCCGTGAACCCTATTGACTCTTATTCTAAATACCTCGAGTATCCTGAGATCCGCGAGTACCTCAACGAGACAATTATGCCTGGTTGGGTGGAGATGGTAGAACGTGCCAAGAACATTGTCCGCAAGGGTAAGGAAGCAAACGACCAGATCAACATCCTCGGTGACGACGGTGTGCCTATGAGCTACCACGAGATCTTCTGGAAATCAGAGCTTGTCGACTTTGTCATCCTCCAGCAGGACGCATTCGACGATATCGACGCCCTCTGTCCTATCGAAAGACAGAAATATATGCTCGAACTCGTTATGGGCATCTGTGACCGCGACTTCACATTCGAAGACTTCGAAGCTTGCCGCAACTACTTCAAGGAGCTCATCAACGCTCTCAGACAGATGAACTACTCTGAGTTCAAGAGCGAAAGATTCTACGAATATCAGGAAAAACTCAATAATCTTCTAAGCAATGGCAAATAAGGCATTTCAGAAAGTATATACACAGCTGGAAGCCATCACAAAGGCTACAGTTTCGCTTAAGGCGACAGGTGTATCAAACGACGAGCTTGCCCTCGTAGACGGCCGCCTTGCTCAGGTGGTTAAGACAAAGGGAGACCTCGTCACACTCCAGATCTTCTCCGGTACAGAGGGTATCCCTACAAATGCAGAGGTGGTATTCCTCGGTGGAGCACCTACTCTCAATGTAAGCGATGAGCTTGCAGGACGTTTCTTCAACGCATACGGCGAGCCTATCGACGGGGGTCCGGCTGTGGAAGGAAAGACAGTGGAGATCGGTGGTCCCTCTGTGAACCCATATAAGAGAAAGCAGCCTTCACAGCTTATCCCTACAGGTATCGCAGGTATCGACCTCAACAACACCCTCGTATCAGGCCAGAAGATTCCTTTCTTCGCAGACCCTGACCAGCCATATAATAATGTAATGGCTCAGGTGGCTCTCCGTGCGGACGTAGACAAGATCATCCTCGGAGGTATGGGTCTTTCAAATGACGACTACCTCTACTTCAAACACGAATTCGAGGCAGCAGGTGCATTGGACAAGATCATTTCATTCGTGAACACTACAGAGCAGCCACCTGTAGAGCGTCTCCTTATTCCGGATATGGCTCTTACAGCTGCCGAGTACTTCGCTGTGGAGAAGAACGAGAAGGTACTCGTACTCCTTACCGATATGACTCTTTATGCCGATGCTCTGTCTATCGTGTCAAACCGTATGGACCAGATTCCTTCAAAGGACTCTATGCCAGGTTCACTTTACTCAGACCTCGCAAAGATCTACGAGAAGGCCGTGCAGCTTCCTGAGGGAGGTTCGATCACAATCATCGCTGTGACCACCCTCAACGACGGAGACATCACACACGCGATTCCGGACAACACCGGTTACATCACAGAGGGACAGCTCTTCCTCCGTACCGATCCGGATTCTGGCAAGGTCATCATCGACCCATTCCGTTCGCTCTCACGTCTGAAACAGCTCGTACAGGGCAAGAAGACACGTAAGGACCACGGCCAGGTGATGAATGCATCAGTACGTCTCTACGCAGATGCTCAGAATGCAAAGACAAAGCTCGAAAACGGTTTCGACCTCAGTGACTACGACCTCAGATGTCTTGACTATGCAAAGGCATACGCTACAAGACTTCTCGCGATCGACGTTAACCTGAAGATAGACGAAATGCTTGACACAGCCTGGGAACTCTTCGGCACATACTTCACAAAGGCCGAAACAGGTATCAAGCAGGAGCTTATTGATACATATTGGAAAAAGTAACACACTGTCATTTCGACCGTAGTGGAGAAATCTAATAATTATGGCAATAAAATTTCAGTATAATAAGACGTCTCTGAACAACTTGAACAAGCAGCTCAAGATGCGTAAGAACGCCCTCCCTACTCTAAAGAACAAGGAGTCGGCACTGCGCGTCGAGGTGAAGAAGGCCAAGGACTATTCAGAGAAGCTTATTGAAGATCTTGATGCCGCCCTGAAGAAATACGACTATCTCGCTGCACTCTGGAACGAGTTCCAGCCAAGCCTGATCTCTATTGTCGATGTTGACCTTTATACAGTAAAGGTAGCCGGAGTAAAGACCCCGGCCCTCGGAGAGATCAAGTATGAAATCCACGAATTCAACGCTTTCAACTGCCCGGCGTGGTATGCTGACGGAGTTGCAATCCTGAAGGAACTCTCAAGGCTGGGTATCGAATCGGAGGTATATCTCGAGAAAGCACGTATTCTGGATTTCCAGAGAAAGAAGACCACTCAGAAGGTGAACCTTTACGAGAAGGTGCAGATTCCTGGATATCAGGAGGCAATCAGAAAGATCAAACGATATATGGAAGACGAGGAGAATCTCTCCAAGGCTGCTTCCAAGATCGTTAAGAGCAGACACGCTGCTGAAGAAGAGGAGGAACAGAACAATGATAACTAAAATGACCAAATATTCCTTCGTCCTCCTGACAGGAGAGAAGGAAGGCTTCCTGGAGCAGCTTCAGGAGCTCGGAGTGGTGGACATCAGTCGTTCTGAGAAACCTGTTGATTCCGACTCTTCAGTGATGTTCCACAAGGCAGAAAGAGCCAGAAAGACTCTGGAATTCCTTGAGGGCATAGACTACTCAAAAGATGCTGATGCTGAAGCAATTGCAAAGGCCACTGTAAATGTAGAAGGTGATCCTGTGGACTTTATTGAAGAGTGCAGGACCAGACTCGCCGAACTTCACATTGCTAATGCAAATGCTGAAAAACAGCTTAATGCAAGACGTCCTTGGGGAGAATATGATAAAAAGGCAGTAGACGGACTCGCTGATCTCGGATACATTGTACGCTATTACAGCGTAGATGCCAAGAAGTTCGACGAGACCTGGGGTGAACTCTACCCTCTTCAGGTCGTTTTAAACGACGGAAAGAAGATATGGTTCGTAACTGTAGCTCCCAAGGGAGAGTCATATAGCTTCCCTGTTCAGGAAATGGCCGTTCCTGAAGGAACTTATGCAGAAGCTGCTGCAGAACTTGCAGAAATCAAGGCTGAGATGATAGAGTGCAAGGCTGGACTTCTCAATGCGAAGGATTATATCCCGGCTATTAAGGAGGCCTGCAACAATGACCTCGTCGAACTCGACCGTTACCTTGCAAAAGAAGCCGGACAAGGTGCTGCAGAAGACCTCGTTACTGTGTTCACCGGATTTGCTCCTGTCGAGAATGATGCCGAGCTTGTCGAGGCATTTGACAATATGGGAGTACTCTACCTCAAGGAAGAGGCCGTTCTGGAAGACAATCCGCCAATCAAGCTGAAGAACAATTGGTTCACACGTCAGTTTGAGGTGTTTACAGAAATGTATGGCGCTCCTGTATATACAGAGTTCGACCCAACACCTATTGTAGCTCCATTCTATCTGCTCTTCTTTGCGATGTGTATGGGAGACGCAGGATATGGTCTCATACTGATACTTCTTGGAATTGCAGTTGCGAAGAAATGGATCAATATCGCTATGCTCAAGAACATCGGTCCGATCATTTCAATCCTTGGAGCCGGCACATTCGCTATCGGTCTTGTCCTGGGAACTGCATTCGGAATCGACCTTTCCGCAGCAGAATGGTATCCTCAGGCAATGAAGAAGATAATGATTACCGGAACCATAGCAGGCTTCCCGGCACAGATGATTCTTGCACTCGGTATCGGTATCTTCCATATCTGTCTTGCAATGACCGTAAAAGCGATCGGCTACACTAAGAGATTCGGTTTCAGAGAGACCGTCAGTGTATGGGGATGGCTTCTGCTTATCGTAGGTGGAATTGCTACTGGAGCACTTGGAATGGCGAAACTGGTATCTCCGGAAGTCATCAAATGGATCGTGATCGTAATCGGAGTGGTATCCGCCCTTGGCATATATATATTCAATACGCCAGGCAAGAATCCGCTTTCGAATATAGGTTCTGGACTCTGGGACACATACAATATGGTAACGGGAATCCTCGGGGATGTACTCAGTTACATCCGACTCTATGCCCTCGGACTTGCCGGAGGTATGCTCGGACAGGCATTCAACATCCTTGGCGGCATCATCGTCGGAGACGGAATCTCAGTAATCAACTTCCTGCCATTCGCTCTTATACTCCTTTTCGGACATTCACTCAACCTTGCAATGTCCTGCCTGGGAGCATTCGTACATCCACTTCGACTTACCTTCGTCGAGTATTTCAAGAATGCAGGATATGAAGGAAAGGGAAAAGAATACAACCCTTTGACAAAAGAAAAGAATAATTAATAATCAACAAATAAATTACAAAACATTATGAACGCATTTTTAGCTTATCTTGGCTGGGCCCTTATGCTCGGTCTTTCAGGAATCGGAAGCAGCTACGGTACAACTATCGCAGCAAACGCTGCAGAAGGAGCATTAAAGAAGAACCCTGAGAAATCATCAGGATACCTTATCCTTTCTGCGATGCCAGCTACACAGGGTCTCTATGGCTTCGTTGCCTGGCTTATGTGGATGCTTCTCGGCGGTACAGAGTGGATGGTAGAGAACTGCTACCTTTGCTTCGGAGTAGGTCTTCTTGTAGGAGTAACCTGTATGATTTCAGCTATCCGTCAGGGTCAGGTTTGTGCTAACGGTATCATCGGCATCTCACAGGGACACGACGTTCAGACAAACACAATGATCTACGCCGCTCTCCCAGAGTTCTACGCGATCCTTGCACTCCTCGGAGCACTTCTTCCACTCTTCCTTCTCTAATAGAAGATAAGAATAGAATAAAAGAGGGTGACTATTCATTGATATGAACCCCGAAAGTTAGACAAAAAACTTTCGGGGTTTTGTTATGAAATTTTGTTATGAAATTAAGCTGGAAGCTGTTAAAAGTTACTTGTCAGGTTATACTGAAAGACAGGTTACAGAACAGTATGGTGGCGATGAGTCTGTATGGTAAGAGAAAGAAGGCTAAATACAAGTCATATAAAGGTGAGATAGGCAAGATTGCTCCTAACGTAATAGACAGGGACTTCCTCGCAACTGCACCGAACCAGAAATGGACAACCGATGTTACTGAAGTCAAGATAAAGGACAGGAAGATATATCTTTCTCCTATTCTGGACATGTTCAATGGCGAAATCATATCTTATACCATCACATACCATCCAGGCTTGAAGATGGCAATGAAGATGCTAGATAAAGCGTTCAAGAATACTGATATACCCAAAGGCCTTATACTGCACTCTGATCAAGGATGGCACTATCAGCATCTAAAATATCAGAAAGCATTGAAAGACAGATGTATAGTGCAGAGTATGTCCCGTAAAGGCAACTGCCTTGACAATGCCATGATGGAGAACTTCTTTGGACTTAT
>JAGKTT010000089.1 GCA_021153285.1 Bacteroidia bacterium | reverse complement strand
CGTTTGGAAATAGCATTTTTCAATGACCGCTCGGGGTAGTTTGGGCTATTTCAAGCCCGAACGTTACTGAAACCTTCGAACACACGTCCCCTCTCCTCAAGCTTTATATTATGCTCTCCTGTGTTTCAAGGTACATTGCGAAAGGCCTTGGAACACAGAAATCGCCAATTCATCTTATATATTTAAATCGGCTGTGTTCCAAGGTTTCGTAGTGGTTCAAATGAAGCTTGATAGCGACACATTCAGGGGTGTACAGGTGAATACAGAATTTTATGAGCATCTGTCATAACCTTTATATTTATCTATACAAAGTACCATCTATTTATCAAAACACATACTTTTGCGACTGATCCTTCGCTTGTGCCAATGTATAGTTCAAAAAAACAAAAATCCCTCTCGGAATTTCTTCCAAGAGGGATTGATGTGCTCCGGACGGGAATCGAACCCGTACGGACATTGCTGTCCACGGGATTTTAAGTCCCGCGTGTCTACCTATTCCACCACCAGAGCGATCCGGGTGCAAATATAGTCAAATTTCGTGAAATTCTAGGATTAAATGAAAATTCACAGTAAAATCGGTAATTCTAAAGCGCCTACCAGAACCACGCCGAGCTCCAGCCGACTACTATTGTATTGGTCCAAGGATAGTTGTGTCCAAAGTCGAGGGATTCGAAATCGGCGAAAGCCTTGATCTTGAAATTGCTGTCGGTGATGAGGCTGAGGCCTACTCCCGCTGCAAGGTCAATGCCGCTGCTGCCGTTCATCCACGAACATCCTGCCATCAGATGGGTCTGGAATTCAAGGATACGGGCAAAATGAAAATTCCAATATCCGCCGGCCAGGGTGCTGTACATAGGTGATGTCGAGCCTGAGGCATATGTCATTGAACTTGCTGATACCCTTCCGGTAAGGCCTATGCCGGGGATTAAAGGAATGTCGGTGGATAGTCCTGCGAGTCCGCCTCGGACAGGAATTGCGTCCATCTGTTTCTGTCCTTCTGCTCCTATCACGAACCGTTGTCCGAAAATAAGCTCTGCCACGTAGTGCTTCTGGGCCGGATCGTAATGGAACGAAGGTTCTATAAATGATTCGGCAAGTCCTCTTTCTCCAAAAATTTTGTCTGTGAGGAAGTAACCCAGGTGAACTGATCCGATACCGATGGCTGCGCCTGCAGCAATATCTGTCATCCAATGTTTGTTGTTCAGGAGGCGGGATACGCCGGTTATTGCAGCTACGGTGAAGCCTCCGATACTGAACCAAGGACTTCGCCAGCCATATTCCTTGTGGAGCATTGTGGCAGTCATAAAGGCGGTAGCGGTGTGGCCGGAAGGGAAGGAGTTGCGTCTGCTGCCATCGGGACGAAGACGCTGGACTGTATATTTCAATCCATTGACTGTCAGCGCCATTGCTCCGATGGAGAAGGCATCTGAGACGAGCATTCTTCCCCAGGAACTACGGCTTTCATAGCCGGCTGTCTTGAGTCCGACCATCAATGCGGCAGGACCGTATTGGAGCCAGTCGTCGTAGGTATAGCGGAAGTCCGGGACAATCGATTCGCGGATGTCGGAGATATCTGAGTCAAAGCTGAAACGCTCAGTAGCGTATTGTGCGTCCGCTTCCAACGAAAAGGCCGAAAGCAGAAATACCGTTGTCAATGTATATAATAGTAATCTTTTCATAATTGTCAGTCGGCAAAAATACACTAAATTTGCAATAAACAGTAAAGTAGGATGAAAAAGTACAGGGATAAGTCGGGAATTAAGATCGTGGAAGTCAGAGATCTGAGCTTTCTACGTGAGCGTGACCATAAATATGGTTGGTTTCTCAGACATTACAAACATCTGAGAGTCCGTCGTGCTCTGAAGAAGGCTGGGAAGGTCGTTGCTGCTGACCCTGTGGTGGCAGCTGATATCTATAAATATTATCGTATTCCCAAAGACAATATCAGCATTAAATAACCGCTGATTCTGTTTTATACAAAATATGAGGGCCGAAATACAGCCCTCATATTTTTATTGTTTCTGATTGATTTATGCCTGCAGCCACTTGTGCTTCTCGACACTGTAGATAGGTACGAACGGGAGAAGGATAGGAGTTTTCTTTATATATGCCTGATACTCAGGATCTTTTCCATATGCTCCGTTCTGGCGGATTTCAAGCCTGCGTGCTCCGCTGAACATTACATATACGATTCCGATGTATCCGATTGCGGCAATGATCCACTGCCATATAGTACAGCAGGCTCCGAAACATACGATGAACGATCCTGTCCAGATGACGAGCTCTCCCAGATAATTCGGGCAGCGTACCAGTCTGTATACACCAGTATCTACAAATCTATGCTTGTTGATCTTTTTTGCAGCCTTCTTCTGTGCATCCGCAACGCTTTCAAGAATGACACCTGCAGCCATCATAACGGCGCCTATCCAAGCCCATACTTCATTTACAGGAGCACCTGCTGTTTTGTTTGCAAGGAAAAATGCTACAGGACTTACCTGGCCGACATAAAGCAATGCACAGAAAATCCACACAGTGATCACTACAAACAACGGCTTCTTCTTTGCTGCGTCTGGTCCATAGAGAATCTTTTTATACTCCGGAGACCTCTTTTCACGAGTAAGAAGATAAAGGCCGAGTCTGCAGCCGAAAATGAACATCACAGCACAAAGAAGTGCGGTAGGTAATGTTATTACGTCCTTGAAAAGAATGGCCATAGTCACTGCTAAGGCAGAAACGCCAAATCCATAGCCGATGCTGAAGAAATAGATGAAGTAGATCCATCCAAGTCCGGAAACCAGCATCGAAACAGCAAGAAGAATCAATAAGTAACTCATAATGTAGTTTATTTAGTAAATAAAATTTCAATAACCGTCAAATTTAGAGATTCCCGCTGAATGTTACTAAATTTTTTGAACAATATAAATCAAATCATCCGACCCGTACACGGGAATGCCCGGTTCTGTGGATAGTCAAGGAAAAAGCTCTTCCAGAACAGACAGATCCATCCGCAGCATTCTTCTGAGCTGCTGATTGGAGGCGTTGTAGTCAAAATGCATATGGCGGGCGGTGTCGATCTTTTGTTGGGCGCTGAGTTGTGCGGGTGCCTTGACTGAGTACTCTTTGCTGATGTGCGAGCATATCACTGAGTAGAGTTCTTCGTCGGTAAGGAATATGGTGTCCTTTAGTCGGGATGCTATCTGACTGAACGCTTCGGCATTGCGTGTGAGAGAATTGAAATAACTTCGTGCATCCCGGAACAGACTTTCTCCGAGTTTGATGTCGCAGAAAGAGGGGATGAAAGGCATTGAATCGATTTCTTTCAAGTCAGCAAATGGGGTGATGTCTCTTGTGTGGAGGATTCCTCTTTGTGTCAGGATAGGCAGTGCCTGAAGACTTTCGATGGGCAGTATGTCCATTTTGAATTGGCTCCAATCGATTGCTCGTTCTCTTTTGGGAAATGCCTTTTTTAGTCTTGCTG
>JAGKTT010000088.1 GCA_021153285.1 Bacteroidia bacterium | reverse complement strand
CCATCCGATTCGGTCATTCACCTCACGGAGGATATCCATACCTGTAAACGCCCATCTGTCCATAGGAACCCACTCCATATGCTTAGCAATGTCCTCCGCGTGCATTACAGAAGCAATCGACTTTCTTCCTATCGCATAACGATATGACATCCATATACAAGTCTCTTTAAAATCACTCATAATTCCGTGTAATTAATAATTTCTCATCAATTTGAAGTCTTATAATCTTCTGCCGCAAACTCCTCAATCATCCGGAACAACTCAGCCCCTTTATCAACATCGGATTTTCCACTTGCAGCCCCTTCACGTAAGCGCCACACAAAATTCTTATCCGCAGATGCTTTTTTATTGAGAATCGTGAAATGGGACCCTATGTAGAACACGTTCTCTGATTCTATCTGAAATAAACGGTCATCCATCTCACCAGGTGTCCCATAAAAGTCACTCCAGAGATTATCAAATTCCGTATACCAAGTATCGTCCATCACCTTATATGTATCAACCCGGCCATTCCAAACTCCTCCAATCACCTCTGCTTCCGGATCAACCCTTTCCAAAGCTTTCAATAAATCCTTTACTTTCATACTATCAAAAGTTTTTACCGCTTTTCGATTACACCATATCAATCAATTTCGGAACTATATTCCAAATTATACCTGGCTTCCTTGAACCTGTAGCAGTATCTGGCGTACATAGCCAATGTGGGCATACCACACGCTTCTGCCTTAGCTATGAAAAACTCATACACATCTTGTAGAGTAGGAATACGCCTGATGCTTTGGAAGAGTTCACCTTCTACGCCAATATCCGCCTTAAGCTCCAGACTGTTCCTATTGAATTCATCAAGATTGCCATATGAATGTCCAAGAAGCAAGACGGCACCTTCCGGCTTCCTGTACCACGGATACATCGGATAGTGACACATCGTCACATTCAGTCTTTCCTTGAGGAATGGATAGACCATCGGAGAGAAGACCTTGTTCATCATCAGTTCCACAGATCTGAACTGCCCCGGGAAAGCCCTCAGATTCTCATCATAGTTCCCTTCTATCAGGTATTTCTTGCCTGGCAGCCTGCTTAGCAGATTCTCGCCCGTCTCGCCTCGATAGGCCATAAGATCACCAAGAATGTAGACGCATTCCTTTTTCCCGACCTGACTCATCCACATATCCAGCAGCCAGTTATCACGCACGACTATATCGACATTCATCCTCCTTCCGTTTTCATCCTTGGTGAACACATCACGGTCCCCAAGATGAAAGTCAGCTATGAAAAATACCTGTTCCATTGATACACTACTCAATATGATTATTGTTTTCTGTTTATAAGATTCACAACCACCTTGACAAGGATATCCATCTCGTCCATTCGGCTTTCTGCTATCATCAGGGTCAATGCGACAAGGGTACCATCGGCGATTCTTTTTGTGCCATCCGGACGATAGAGGATGCCGTTGTTCTGAAGGAACCAGAGGAAGAGGGTCGCTGCAATCCTCTTGTTTCCATCGACAAAGGAGTGGTTCTTCACAACAAGATACAGAAGCATCGCAGCCTTTTCCTCTACGCTTGGATAGAGCTCCTGGCCATCCCAGGTCTGATAGATCTGACCAATGCTGCTATGGAATGACTTATCCTTCTCAATTCCAAACAGCTGGCTCTCCTTGAACTTCTCCTTCAGGCTTTGAATTGCATCCATTGCACTCTCATATGTCGCACGGAATTTTTCTTGAAGGGTAGTATCAGATATTTCAAGGCTCTGATAGTCATAGGCATCCAGAGTATCCAAGGCGTAGGTATAGTCTTTTACGACAGCAAACAGTTCCTTAGCCTGCTGTTCAGCCATAATCAGGTTCTGACCGAATACATTTTCCAACAATCCCAGAGCACGCTTCAGGTCCTCATACTTCTGCTCTGAAACAGCATTCTGATTCACGGCG
Organism: Bacteroidia bacterium; assembly: GCA_021153285.1. GTDB lineage: Bacteria > Bacteroidota > Bacteroidia > Bacteroidales > UBA932 > Cryptobacteroides. The sequence continues at coordinate 1,565 of JAGKTT010000088.1, read as the reverse complement.
TAACCTTTGAGCATGTACTGCTTCAGAACGGAGGTTGCCCACTTCCTGAAAGCTGTTGCCTGGACTGAATTTACCCTATATCCAAGGGATAGAATTGCATCCAGATTATAATACTTAACTTTCTCCTCAGAAAGGCCTCTGACGCCACTCTGTGCGGTAATTAAAATTTCTTTAATTACCATTTCAGGTTCCAATTCTCCACTTGAAAATATCTTCTTAAAATGATAAGAGATATTCGGCACAGTCACTCCAAACAACTCCGCCATCGCCTTCTGCGTAGCCCAGATAGTCTCATTGGAAGCATCTACAATCGCCTCCATCTTGACAAGCCCGTCACTTGACTGATAAATCACAACATCGTTATTCATACCAGTATTGCTTTTTATTACAACTCTATATACTTCCGTCCATCAAAACCATACTGATGCTCGCCGCACTGAACATATCCCAGCTGATTGCAGACGACTTTGGTTCCGTTGATCTCGGTATCAATATTGGTATGGGAGTGACCATATATCCACACATCAATCCTGCTGTCAGCGATATAGTCATAAAGGTCCACTGCAAATGCAGTATTGAGCGGACTCTTCTTATGATGCGGTGCAACAACTGCCATTGTAGGGAGATGATGAGTCACCACCACAATATGCTTTGCATCACTCTCTGCAACACTCTTCTTGATGAAGGCAAGACATTTCTTATGCTCATCATTAAAGTGCCCCGGCAGAAATACCTTCCCTCCATATCTGATCTGATAGAAGTCATTCATACCCTGCCAGATAGTGAATTCATTTGCAGGATTGATACGTGACCACAAAGTCGAAAGAACAAAGTCAGTATCATCAACACGGACCACCTTATTCTGGTAATAGTGGACGTTCGGGAGAATCTCTCGGCTCCAGCTGTCGCCATTCTCCAGCACATCGCCAATGCCGTAGTATTCATGATTACCTGGCACCAAAAATACCTCACGATAATTCTCCGAAGCCCATTTCCAGAACTTGCTGTTAGGAAGATTCTTGTCTCTTAGATAAGCTGTATCTCCTGCCAGGACTAGAATATCTCCAGTTACTTCAAAAGGAATTTCTTTTACATATTTTGAATTGCCTGACAGCTCCAAATGCAAGTCAGACGCGTATTGTATCTTCATAATATTTCTCTTTTAAAATTGCGACTCTTACATACTCTGAACGAGATTTGCAGATTTTGCAAGAGTCGCCTCTTCATCCTAGTGTACAGTCATATATACCTTCTTGACAAGTGAAGAAATCATCTTATTCAATTCCTTGTTGAAGATCTTGATTTCAGACTTGTCGATGACATTATACAATGCAGAGTGCTCCTTGAGGAAATCCTCTACCACGTCATACGACATCTCCTTGATCAGCTTGCCAAGGTCAGCCGGCATATGGACTTCTCCGATGTGACTTACCACATTGGCAAGGCGGTTCTCATTGACATATGACGCGAGATTTTCAATCAGTTCCGCCAACTCCTTGCTATACTCCACTGGAGCTTCCAGCTGCCTGTTCCTTCTCTTCACACTCTTGTTCTCCGCAAAGCGG
>JAGKTT010000039.1 GCA_021153285.1 Bacteroidia bacterium | reverse complement strand
AAAAAAGGGAAAGCTTGATACATCGCACCGCTACGACCTCCTACCCTTGCTGCGGTCAAGCCCTGGGGGAATTCAGAGGGAGCTGGTCGTGTATGACTTTCCCGAATGCAAAGGTAGTCAATTTTTCTTGACCTGCAAAAAACTTTTAACTTTTCAGGCATTTACTCACAAAGCGGCTCTGTATAAAATTCTATGATCCGTGCAATAGCTCTCTGACACACAGGACAGAAGCCGATAGCCTGATTGGTCTTCATACGGCAGTCCGGATATGGACGATATACACCTTTAGACTGGTAGCCTGCTCCTTCATATACTCCGACGAGAGATTCCGGTGAGCTTCCATTCTCGATCTGCTTCCAGACATTCTCGTCTGAAACAGGAGTAGGTACAGCCACAAAACGAGGAAGCATATCATCCCACTTGGACTCGAAATCAAAGAGAGTGGTGATGTTCTGTTCCCAAGGTTCACAGTCGGGATAATAATATTCGACGAACTGGTCATCATAGTAGTATTCATCAGCAAGGCCGGCAAAGCTATGTCCGAATTCGTGAACTACAACAGGCTCGAAAGATCTGTGATGGGCAGTAGTCAGAGTATAAGAGTTGAATATTCCTCCACCTCCGTAAGTATCTGTATTCGCAAGGATTACAATATGTTCATACGGAATGCCACATAGAGCGTCGTGCATCTGTCTAAGACGGAGGGTCGTGAGGTAACGGTCCATATAGAACGTATTGAAATGCGAACCGAGAGCTGTCTTTTTCCATAATCCTTCGCCCGGAACGCTTACTCCGCTGTCTTCAGAAGGCAAGGCTACAGCCACGAAATTGAATCTGTCCGCATACTTGTCAAATGGCTGATGAGCTAGAATCGCCTCAACTGCTTTAGCTGCATCCTGATAGAAAAGTTCAGATTCCTCAGATGTATATCCTTCAGCCACTACTGCCACATCGATCTTTTCCTGAGGACTGCCACTCTGAAGAATATACTTATAAGGAGGGCAGACAGGGTCAATCTGTCTGATCAATATATCGGAAGGATCAGCTGTATGAATCAGAGATGAGGCCACATTACCTCTGAAATCGTAAAGTTCCACCTTCACTTGAGCTGGAGCAGAAGGCATCGGAAGAAGAAATACATTTTCAAATGCCTTGCGAACCCGTGTAGCTTCTTCTGTGGTCTGCCATTCCTGGAAAAGAGTCGAAAAGCTCTGTCTGTACAGAATATTGCCTGTAGCTATGTCAGTCAATGTTATCTGTCCGTTTCCCCGTACCGGGACGATGTCAGTATTGACACTCCTTCCCGCCCAACCATCAAAGCAGGACAACTCGTCAAGAGATATTTCCTGAGTCTTGTCAGTTCCGGAAAATATATAATCCACCCTGAGGGTCCTCTCCTGAGCCATAAGACCAATGGTAGACAAAAGTGCAGCGCACAAAACACTCAACAACCTCATAACCAGCACCTTATATTTTTGACGCACAATTGATTCCATCAAGGGCGGATGATACGATACCGCCGGCATATCCTGCTCCTTCTCCGCAAGGATAGAGTCCAGACACCTGAGTATGCTCCAGAGTTTCCGGATCACGCGGGATGCGTACCGGAGATGAAGTACGGGACTCTACACCAAGAAGAAGGGCATCATTGGTATAATATCCGTGCATCTTCTTATTTCCGATTTCCGGGAAGGCATATTTGAGTCTGAGAGAGACGTGTTCCGGGAGAAGTTCGTGAAGCGGGGCATTCACAGCTCCCGGATGATATGATGTCTGCGGAAGTCCGTTTGAAGGGATCCTGCGGCAGAAGTCCATCATACGCTGGGCAGGCGCCTTGAGGGAACCGGTATATTCGAACATCTTTTTCTCCACATCCTTCTGGAACTGAAGGAGTGCAAGAGGTCCGTACTGTGCATATTCAGGGAAATCTTCCGGTTCTATCTGCACTACGACCCCGGAATTGGCCCACTTAGAGTTACGCTGCGAATTGGACATTCCGTTAAGCACAAGTTCTCCTTCAGATGTTGCTGCGGGAACAAGGATTCCTCCCGGACACATACAGAACGAGAATACTCCTCTATCCAGGACCTGGGTTACGAAAGAATACTCAGCTGTCGGCATAAACGGCTGATACTTACCGTGATATTGAATCTTATTGATCAGAGACTGAGGATGTTCCACGCGGACTCCGAGGGCAAAGCCCTTTGCTTGGATTTCCCATCCTTTTCTGTCAAACATCTCATATATATCTCGGGCTGAATGACCTGTGGCAAGAATTACCTTGCGTGAGGAATATATAGTAGAAGAAGTTGTCACATCGAAACTTCCATCTCCTTTCTTGACGATATCAGTAACGCGCGAATCAAAATAGTATTCACCTCCGTGCTCGATTATGCACTTACGGATATTCTCGACGACAATCGGAAGTCTGTCACTGCCGATATGCGGATGAGCATCCAGAAGAATAGTCGGATCGGCGCCGAATCTTACCAGCTGATGAAGGACTTCACGGATGTCTCCCCTTTTGGAAGAGCGGGTATAAAGCTTGCCATCAGAGAATGTACCGGCACCACCTTCACCAAAACAATAATTGGAATCAGGGTTCACCACTCCTTCTTTGGAAAGCTTCGCCATATCGAATTTCCTCTGATGCACATCCTTTCCCCTTTCGAGGATGACCGGCTTGAAACCGCGCATCAGAAGGCGAAGGGCGGCAAACATTCCCGCAGGGCCGGCACCAATAATGATAACAGGCTCAGCATCAGCCACATTCTTATATTCTTCCAGAACATATTCGTCCATTACCTCATCAGGCTTGTATACCTCGACCTTGTATCTGTAAAGAATATCATTACGGGCATCTATGGAACGACGCATAATACGGTAGCGGAGCTGTCCCTTGATCTTTGGGGATACGCCCAAGGCTTTGACAGCCGCTGTCTGGATCTCGTCTGCTGTGAGTTCCTTTCCTAGTTTTACGGAGATTTCTATTTCTTTCATTTCGGTACTTTCTTTTAATGGGTATTCAGATTCTCACGCTGCGCTCAGAATGACAATGGATTATGCTGCGCTCAGAATGACAATGGGTTATGCTGCGCTCTGAATGACTATGGGGCAAGCAGAGATCAGAATGACAATGGGTTATGCATAGATCAGAATTCGGCGAGACGGCTTACCGGAGCGACATCGAGGGATGCTCTTTCACCATTCTGATAATGGAACCAGCCTGCAATCGCTATCATTGCCGCATTGTCTGTAGTGAACTTGAATTCAGGCAGGAAGGTGGTCCATCCCCTCTTGCGGCCTTCTTCCTCAATTCTGGCCCTCAGTCCGCTATTGGCAGAAACTCCGCCTCCTATCGTTATCTGCTTGATACCTGTATGCTTGGCTGCCTTGATAAGCTTGTCCATCAGGATATCGATAAGAGCTTTCTGAAAGCTTGCGCAGATATCTGCCTTGTTCTTCTCCATAAATTCAGGATCCTCAGCCATCTGGTCACGGACAAAATAAAGAAGCGATGTCTTGATGCCGCTGAAGCTGTAGTCAAAGCCTGAAATATGAGGTTTCGAGAACTTGAATTTCAAAGGGTCACCCTCTTTTGCAAGTCTGTCCACTATAGGACCTCCGGGATAACCGAGCCCCATCATCTTGGAGCACTTGTCAAAGGCTTCACCCACGGCATCATCTATAGTCTGCCCGAGAATTTCATATTTCAGAGGACTGTCCACTCTTACTATCTGGGAATTTCCGCCCGAGACAAGAAGGCATAGGTATGGAAATTCCGGCTGACGGTTTTCAGAATCATACTGTTTGATGAAATTGGCGAGTATATGTCCTTGAAGATGATTGACTTCCACAAGCGGCTTACCGAGCGAGAGAGAGAGTCCCTTCGCGAACGAAGTTCCGACAAGGAGAGATCCGAGAAGTCCCGGACCACGGGTAAAGGCAATCGCAGTGATATCCTCAGCCTTGATACCGGCCCTTGATATAGCTTCACTCACCACAGGTACGATATTGACCTGATGAGCTCTTGATGCCAGCTCCGGTATGACTCCTCCGTAAGCCTTATGCACTTCCTGACTTGCCAGGACATTGGACAGAAGGTAGCCGTCCTTGATCACTGCTGCGGATGTATCGTCGCAGGATGATTCGATTCCTAATATAATGTCTGCCATATAGTTATATTTTCTTTCTCCAGCACGCCTGATCCGGTCAAAAGACAAGTTCAGGTCAGGCACGTGTTATGCTGTATTTCAAAGGACAAAAATACGGATTTTCTCCGATATTTTTATTAAATTTGCAAGTTGGACCATATAAAATATATTGACTATTAAAAAGGGACTAAAAATATTCTGGCTGACGATCGTTTCGATCTCAGTATTCCTTTTTGCCGCGGCACTGACTTTACAGGCGCCGCAGGTCCAGACCTTCATTGCCCGTAAGGCCGTAAGCGCCATCGCAGAAAAGATTGACGGAGACATCAGTTTCGAAAAGATTCATCTGCTTCCGTTCCGCACATTACTGCTTAAGAATGTCCTCATAATCGACAGAAATCCGGTCTATGACGCATTGGATCCGACCAAGGCAAGGGTAGACACATTCTTCCGTGCCGAGTATATCACAGCAAAGTTCAGTCTGGAGGGCCTTCTGAATTACGAGGGCATCCACCTGCAAAGTGCCGCAGTGGAAAACGGAGAGTTCAATCTCGTGCTGGAAGACGAGCCGGACGCTATAGAGATGGGAGATAATGACACAGACAATCTCTCCAGAATTTTCAGACTCAAGGAACCGGAAAATCCTCAACAGAGCGAAAAGGAAATCTTCCATATCAAGGATGTGGAACTGAGGAATATGAGATTCTCTATGAAGAATTTCAAGACCGAGAAAGTCCCATATATGGGTGGAATAAACTGGGATGATCTGGACGTCAAGGATATAAACCTCACAGCCAAGGAACTGCAGTTCAAGGGAGGAATAATGTCAGGAATAGCCGAGAAGCTTTCGTTCAGGGAAAAGAGCGGCTACAGGATGGAGTTTATGAGCGGGTCCGCGAGGGTTGGACGAGGCAAGACCATTGTAGAGAATCTGGAAATCAACGATCCTTGGTCTGAATTAAGTCTGCCTTTCTATATAATGAGCTACGATAATGTACTGGCATTCTCCGACTTCATCAGCCGGGTGAAGATAGACGCAGAAATCGCAGACAGTAAGTTGGATTTCAAGACATTAGGCTACTTTGCTCCAGCACTTGAGGATAATGGGCTCAAAGTAGCTCTTGCGGGAAAGGTCTCAGGATATGTCGACGACTTCCATATTGAAAACATCAGATTTTCTTCCGCAGACGGCGGTTTCTCCGGATCCATCAGCGGAAATATGAAAGGACTCCCAGAAATAGAGGACACAAAGATAGATGCCAAGGTCAAAGGCCTGAACTTCACTACCGAAGGACTCAGCCTGTTCCTCAGTCATTGGACGCAGGACGAAGGCATTGATTTCAGCCGCTTTGCGAAGGGAATCATATTTATGACTGATGCGCAGAGTAAAGGAAAGCTCAACGACCTTGACATCAAGGCAGGAATCATTTCCCTGTCAGGTCGGCTTAATGCAGACATAAACATAGGAAATATCGTGGACCCGGCTCAGGCCATAACAATAAAGGGAACGGCAGAGACAGAAAATCTGAATATCGGAAAGATTATCGGAAACGAATTGATAGGTCCCGTTTCCCTTAGAACCGGAATGCAGGCAGTATTGGGCAAGCCGGCCAGCTTCAGGATTGATTCCCTTTTCGTAGACAGATTGCATTTCAATGACTATGACTATACCGGACTTATGGCGACAGGATCTTTGTCCGAGAAAATGTTCAATGGAACAATCGTGGCAAGCGACCCGAATCTGAACGCCTGGTTCCAGGGAGGATTCGCCCTGTCATCCAAGACTCAGAATGCCCGCTATCAGTTCTACGCAAATGTGTCTGACGCTGATCTCAACGCCCTGAACATCGACAAGAGAGGACGCTCTAAAATCCGCTTCAGCACGAATGCCAATTTCACAAAGAGAGGAAACGGTAACCTATTGGGAGACATCGACATCGCTGACCTTATTTTCACTAACCGCGACAGCACGACAAACATCGGCAACATAAATCTCACCTCACATAGCAGTGACGACATCTACAAGATGAGGTTCCGGTCTCAATTTGCAGACGGTAGCTTCACCGGTACAGCCCCCATAACGCAGTTTGCCAAAGATCTGATAGCACTGACAGCAGGAAAAGAACTTCCGGCTCTCTTCCTGTCAGGACCGGCAGAATGGGCCGGCAACAGCTATAACCTGGACCTCTACACGTATGACACCTGGAAAATTCTGTCTTTCTTACTGCCGGGAGCATATATAAACAAGGGTACATCTCTGAATGTAAGAATCGACCGTGACGGTCAGGTAGATGCATCGTTGAATTCACAGAGGCTTGCGCTGAAGACAAATAATCTTCAGAATATTTCCGCCATCTTCAGCAATGACGGCGGAAGATTCACCGCAGACATAACCTCAGCAAAAGCCAGCCTTGCAGGCTTTGCGTTCAACGACAGTCATCTTAAATTTCTGGCAGACTCGAACCACATCGGCTTAAGCTGTTCATATGACAACCACGGCGATATGGAAAACCGTGGAGAGTTGGTCATCAAGGGAGGACTTCTCAGGAAAGATGATGAACTGCAGGCTGACATTTCATTATTGCCTTCGACATTGTTCTTCAATGACAGACAGTGGAACATCTTGCCGTCATCAGGCAGAATATCCGGAAAAGACATCCGCATAGATTCTCTTGAAGCAGTCAGTGGCGACCAGAGGATCTACGCCTATGGAAGTACATCCCAGGAATCCCGTGACACTCTTACTTTTGGTATGTACAGATTCAGGATAGGAGCGCTTGCACCGATAATCGGAGAGGATATTTCCATCAGCGGCACAGCCACAGGTGACATCAGACTGATTTCTCCTATGCGGGAGAAAGGACTGCTGGCTGATATTGTCTGTGACTCGACCTTCATTGCGGGAGAACCGTTGGGAACCGTCAATGCAGGAAGTTTCTGGAACGATGATTTCCAGAGGTTTGACCTTTCGCTTAAGAATGAATACAATGGAAAGAACAATATTGATGTATTGGCGAAATTCACTCCGAAGGCAGGGATATTGGACGCATCAGCAAGGCTTGACAGCCTCAACATCAAATATGCCCAGCCTTTCCTGACGGATGTGTTCAGCGAAATGGAGGGTTATATATCAGGAGACATATTGGCGGAAGGACCGATGAATATGCTTGAGATCACCAGCGAAGGCACAAGACTCGATGATGTGCTCCTGAGGGTCGCCTATACTAACGTCCCATACTATGCAGACGGTGCATTCCATCTTGATGACACAGGAGTATACTTTGACAATATCTCCATCAGGGACCGACTCAACGGCACAGGTACAGTCGGAGGAAACATAAGGTGGGACCGACCTGAGGGCGTATATTTCGGCACACAGATAAAGGTACAGGATATCGAGGCAATAAACCTTGCTGAAGGAATGAATGAAAGTTTCTATGGAAATCTGTTTGCTACCGGCAATGTCTCGATAACAGGGCCTGTACATTCATTACTTCTGACAGCTGACGCAGTAACATCCAGGACAGGCCAGCTTCATATTCCTATGAGCGGAGCGGCAACGGAAGGAAGGACCGCGAATCTTCTGAAATTCATTGAGCCTATCAGAAACATATACATTGACCCGTACGAAGCGATGCTGGCAAGACTTGAAGACAAGGAAGAGCGTAAAGGTGACTTCAGAGTGAAGCTGAAGGTGGAGGCGTCCCCTAATGTTGAGGCTTTTGTGGAAGTGGACCGTTCGACAGGCAATGTACTAAGCGGACAGGGTAACGGAGTGATCGAACTGGAAGCCGGAGAAGACTTATTCAATATTTATGGCGACTATACACTCACTTCCGGAAAATACAATTTCTCAGCTCTCGGTCTGGTGATAAGGGAATTCAACATCCAGGACGGCAGTTCAATAATCTTCAACGGCGATATAATGCAGAGTACGCTTAATATCGATGCGGTTTATAACACGAAGACTTCCCTTTCATCCCTTCTGGCTGACGAATCATCTGTAGGTACCAGAAGAGCTGTAGAGTGCGGAATCAAGATCACCGAGAAACTGAGCAATCCTCGTCTGGAATTCTTCATCGAAGTACCAGACCTGAATCCTATGATAAAGTCACGCGTGGAAAGTGCCCTCAGCACAGAAGATAAGGTGCAGAAGCAGTTCCTTTCCCTCCTGCTTTCCAACAGTTTCCTGCCTGATGAACAGTCCGGAATCGTGAATAACTCTTCTATGTTATATTCGAACGTGACAGAAGCAATGGCCAATCAGCTCAGCAATATTCTTCACAAGCTTGACATTCCTCTTGACCTGGGACTGAAATATCAGCCGACCGATCAAGGAACAGATATCTTCGACGTGGCGGTTTCGACTCAACTGTTCAATAACAGAGTGGTGGTCAACGGTACCATAGGCAACAAACAGTATGAAGGAGGCGGTGTACAGAATGATGTTGTGGGTGATCTGGACATTGAAATAAAGCTGAACAGACCGGGAACCATCCGTCTGAATCTGTTCTCACATTCCGCCGACCAATATTCCAACTTCCTGGACAATTCACAGCGTAACGGAGGAGGTATCACCCTCCAGACGGAGTTCAACAGCTTCAGGCAGCTGTTCAGGAATATATTCTCCGGCAGAAAGAAGAGACAGGAAGCAAGAACGGCTGAGATCCAGGAGTCCCTGTCGGGAGAAAGGACAGAATTCAGCATAACGGAAAAAGAAAAATAAAATGAATTTGGGAAAATTATACCTGATCCCATCACCATTGGGAGAAAATGATCCTGCAGAGGTCATTCCTGCACCTGTTCTGAAATCTCTTGAAGGCTTCAGGACATTTGTGGTAGAAGAGGTACGTACTGCGAGAAGATACCTTTCCAAGGCAGGTCTAAAAGGAAGAATCGGAGAGCTCCAGTTCTTCGAATTGAACGAGCATACCGATCAGGCGACAATCGAGGGATATCTGAAACTTTTCGAAGAAGGCAATGATGTGGCTTTGATTTCAGAGGCAGGTCTTCCCGCCGTGGCAGATCCCGGCGCACAGCTTGTAGCCCTGGCACACAGGCACGGGATCGAGGTGATTCCTGCTGTAGGTCCATCGTCACTTATGCTCGCACTTATGGCATCAGGCCTCAACGGTCAGTCGTTTGCTTTCTGCGGATATATTCCAGCCAAGACCGAAGAAAGAAAAAGCAAGCTTCGCACATTGGAGAAGGTGTCCGGACAGCTGAAGCAGACCCAGATCATCATCGAGACTCCTTACAGAAACGATTCTCTTTTCAATGATATGCTTTCTGTGTGCAACGCCTCGACAAGAATCTGCGTTGCGGCAAACATCACTATGCCGGATGCATACATCAAGACTAAAAAGGTAAGTGAATGGAAGAAAGAGGGTCTTGTGATAGGAAAAAGACCTTGTGTATTTTTGATATTGGCATAATATGGAAAATATTGGAATTATAGAACTGGAAGGAATGGAATTCAAGGCATATCACGGATGCCTTGAGCAGGAGAAGGTAAGAGGAAATGTATTCACCGTGGACTTCAGGGGGGAGCTGGATCTTTCGGCAGCAGCTGAAAGTGACAATCTGAATGACACGCTGAATTACGGTGAGATATATGAAATCGTTGCGGAGGAAATGTCGATTCCATCGGAACTTCTGGAAAATGTGGCAGGAAGGATCGTGAAGGCGATAGAAGGAAACTTTCCTCAACTGGTGAAATTTTCAGTAAGAGTCTCCAAGAAGAGACCTCCGGTAGATGGTGTCGCCCAATGGTCACGAGTGACATTGTACCATAAAAGGTAGTGTCGGTAGCTTTATACTCCATATCACGAAAATCAAATTATGAGTAATACAAGAATAGGATTTATAACATTAGGATGTAAGTTGAATTACGCAGAGACTTCAAGTTATGAGAGGGAGCTGGTGAAGGAGGGACTGGAGGCTGTGCCGTGGAGCAAGGGGGCGGATGTCTTCCTTGTGAATACCTGCACGGTGACTGAACATTCGGATAAGAAGAGCAGAAATATAATCAGGAAGCTGCACCGGCAGAATCCCGATGCACTTATTTTCGTGACAGGTTGTTATGCTCAGCTAAAGAAAGCTGAAATCGAAGCTATCGAGGGAGTTGAAGCTGTATTCGGCGCGACTGAAAAGAGCAGGATCGTGCCTTCAATTCTAGCAAAGATAAGAGGTGAAGAACCGGCTCTTACTGAGATTTCGACTTTCTTCCCGGCATATTCGAGCGGCGAGAGGACCCGTTCGTTCCTGAAAGTGCAGGACGGGTGTGATTATAAATGTCATTATTGTACTGTCCCTTATGCCCGCGGTGAAAGCCGTAATATTCCTATCGCAGACATCATCCCACAGGCTGAGGCAATTGCAGCCGAGGGTATCAAAGAGATTGTGCTCACAGGAGTCAATACCGGAGATTTCGGCAAGACTACAGGAGAGACATTCTTCGAACTTATACAGAAGCTGAATGAAGTAGAGGGCATCGAGAGATACAGGATTTCCTCTATTGAGCCGAATCTTCTGACCGAAGAAATGATCGACTGGATAACTTCCGGAACAAAGTTCCTGCCCCACTACCATATTCCGCTGCAGTCGGGATGCGACACTATCCTCAAGGAGATGGGACGCCGTTACGACACAGCAGCATTCGCCCGCAAGATACAGTATATCAGGGAGAAGACAGAGATTCCAGGAGGGCCGAAGGTATTTTTCGGAATAGACGTCATCGTGGGATTTCCCGGTGAGACTGAGGAACTCTTTATGGAAACATACACCTTCCTGCGCGATGTTGTAAAACCTGCGTTCATCCATATATTCCCATATTCTCGCAGGGCCGGAACACCGGCTGCAGAACGCAAGGATCAGGTGCAGGACTGCTTGAAGACAAAGAGGGTGCAGATGCTTGAGGATCTGTGCGTGAAACTTCACCAGGAATTTATAGATTCCAATAAAGGCATTGCGGAGAAGGTACTTTTCGAGAGTACGGACCGCAAAGGGATGATGGAAGGTTATACGGGCAATTACATCAGAGTAGCCAGACCGTATGACCAGGAACTTATCGGTTCAATCGTAGAAGTGGTTTTATAATGAAGACAAGGCTGACATTTCTTGGCACCGGAACCTCTCAAGGGGTACCGATGATAGGTTGCGGATGCGACGTGTGCCGCAGCAGGGATCCTCGTGACAAGCGTCTGAGAGCCAGTGTACTGATGGAATATGAAGATATGCAGATACTTGTAGATGCAGGACCTGACTTCAGACAGCAGATGCTCAGGGCTGAAGTCTCCCATCTTGATGCCATCCTGCTTACTCATAATCATAAGGACCATACAGGAGGCCTCGATGATATCAGAGCTTTCAATTATCTGGAAAAGAAGGCTTCTGAGATCTATTGCGAGAAATATGTGGAGGACTCGCTGAGACTGGAGTACTCCTATGCTTTTGCAGAAAAGAAATATCCCGGAGCTCCTGAGTGGCACGTTCATAATATTGACTCCGAACCTTTCACCATTATCAGCGGAGGGCCATACGAAGTACTTTCCTGGGAACCGGGAAAGGGCTATGTAAGATCAATGGCAGGAGAAAACGATCCTATAAGATCTGCTGAAATCATTCCTATCCGCGGAATGCACTACAAGCTCCCTGTTCTGGGATATCGCTTCGGAAACATAGCATACTGTACCGATATGAATCACATCCCTCAGGAGGAATTCGGGAAACTGAAAGGACTGGACCATTTTATAATCAATTGCGTGAAATACGGAAAGCATATTTCCCACTTCTCCTTGGAGGAAGCGGTGGAAGTCGCCCTGAAAGTAGGTGCAAAGCATTCCTGGCTCACTCACCTCTCCCATCAGCTTCCGACCTATAACGAACTGGCCTCGGAACTTCCGGAAGGAATCCTTCCCGCCTACGACGGTCTGGTGATAGAATGCAATTAAACACCTAAGACAATACTGGCATCAATATCCAGTTTGCGACATATTTCGCGAGCAATCTTCAATGTAGGCTCGCATTTACCTGACATATAATCACTCAATCTTGAAGGGCTTACACCGATCAGTTCTGCCAAAGAACGCTGGGTAAGTCCTGATTCATACATCTTAAGCCTCAAGACATCCTTCAAGGATGGCTCTCCCAGAGAATAATTTTCCTCCGAATATTCAGATGCCAATTCTGACAAAAGTTCGAGTTCTATTCTGGATGGATCATTCTCAGGTGCATCCTCGTCAACTGAAGGAAGAAGAGCCTCTACACGCGATACAACCCATTCATACTGATCTTTATTTCTAATCTTAGCCATAATCAAATACTTTTACAATCGATTCTATCGTAATCACTATGAGTACCAATAAATCTGATATATATAAAACCTATTGAAAACTTTATGACAGCGACCAGACGATACTCATTACCTTTAATATTAAACACGAAGCGTTGATTTCCGATATAGTCTACACTATTGAATGTCGCCTTTATATCCGATAAGCTTTGCCACTTACTTTTCTTTACGACTTTACACCATAGCTGCAAAGCAGTTTTTGAAGACGGATTTCTTTCTGCGAACTCCTTCAAAGCCTGTTCCGTAAATATCCTCATATCATCAAACATATTACAAAATAAAATACAATATTCCATTTTTCAAAATTAATTTCAATTATTCAGAACCAACTCGAATTGATCCACTTTAACAAACATAGAATATTCAGTAGTTTCTTATAAATAAATGTGGTGAGATTCAGGAAATCTCATAAAGATTTTTCTCTTTTTTATGTGTTTTTAAATTTTCTTATCTCCGAAAAATTATAGTATATCTCCTAAAATTATTAGGAGTTTATTTTTTTATTGTTATATTTGCATTGTGAAATAAATTCTTACGATATGAAACTGACTGTAAAAGAAGAAGAGATTATGACAATTTTCTGGGAACACGGTGAAATGTTCATCAGAGATGTGTTGAAATATATTCCGGAGCCAAAGCCAAGTTACAACACTGTAGCTACGCAGATCAAGTTCCTTGAAGAAAAGGGATTCCTCTCCCGCAAACCTATAGCCAACACCTTCCTTTATGTTCCGGCTATCTCGGAAAAAGAGTACAGCGGAAGAACGATAGGAAATGTTGTCGCCCAATATTACAATAACTCCTACGCCAGCGTAGTGTCACAGTTCGTAGAAGAAGAGAAGATGGATCTGGATGAACTGAAGGCATTGATAACAGAGATCGAAAACAGACGAAGATAATAGTATTATGAACGAACTTATAATATATATAATAAAGGCGACGCTGTATATTTCGGTATTCCAGTCGTTTTATCTGCTGGTAATGAGGAAGACTACTTTCTTACGATTGAACCGTATTGTCTTTTTAGCCGGGACATTCCTTTGCCTTATCCTGCCTTTCGTGAAGATCCAGATGCCGGTCGAGTCAGCAGTAATCACTCCAATTGTACTTATCGAGGAAGCGATTTCATCAGAGCCGATGACACTTCCTGCGGCAATGGTAGGAACAGAAGTACTGGTCAACTGGCCTCGTCTGATAATCAGCGCAATACTTGTAAGCGGAGCTGTCATATCCCTCATTGTCACCGGGATATCATATATAAGAATGAGCAGGATGATCAGATCGGTGAAGGCCGTAATGGTAGACGGAATCCCTGTGAAGATCATAGAGGAAGAGATCCCTTCTTTCAGCTGGGGAAGACATATCGTCATCGGCAGAAAGGACCTGGAAGAAAATCCGGCTATCCTCACACACGAAAGGATGCACGTAAGATGCGGACATTCGTTCGATCTTATGGCCTATACAATAGTAACTACCCTTCAGTGGTTTAATCCTCTGGTGTGGATAGCACGTACCGAGCTCAAGATGCTTCACGAGTATGAGGCTGACGAACTCACCATCAATAAAGGCATCGATGCAACTCAATATCAATTACTTCTGGTGAAGAAAGCCGTGGGAGCGAAACGCTTCCAACTGGCCAACGGCTTCAATCACTCGAAACTGAAAAACAGAATCACTATGATGCACAAGAACAAAACGAACAAATGGATGAGGCTGGCATATTTCCTCTGCATTCCGGCCCTCATCGGAGCAATGTGCTGCTGCGCACAGAACTCAAAGTCAGGCACTATCACTGCACCTGAGGCAATGCCTGACAATGCTGTCCGGGCAAAATCCGAGTCTCAGACCATTTCCGACACACCGGAGAAAAAGGAGCCTGTCCCATTCAATCAGGTAGAAGTCACTCCTACATTCAATGGTGGAGATGCGAACACTTTCTCAAGATGGGTAAACCAGCAGTTGAAGTATCCGGAAAGCTGCAAGAAAGAAGGTATAAGCGGAAGAGTGACCTTATCATTTACCGTAAGTGAGACCGGAAAGGTTACTGATGTAAAAGTACTCAGAGGTGTCCACGAAGATCTCGACAATGAGGCAATAAGAGTCGTAAGTTCTTCACCGGACTGGACTCCTGGAAAAGTTGACGGCAAACCAGTGGCTGTAAGCTATAATTTCCCGATAATATTCCAGACAAAGAAGCCGGAGAATACAGATGTCGTACCTTTCCAGTTTGCTGACACAAAGCCAGGATTCAACGGAGGTGATGTAAATGAATTCTCGAAATGGGTGGCACAGCACCTTATATATCCCGAAAGCTGCAAGAAAGAAGGTATAAGCGGAAGAGTGACCTTATCATTTACCGTAAGTGAGACCGGAAAGGTTACTGACGTAAAAGTACTCAGAGGTGTCCACAAAGATCTCGACAATGAGGCAATAAGAGTCGTAAGTTCTTCACCGGACTGGACTCCTGGAACTGCAGAGGGAAAAAATGTAGCGATAAAATACACATTCCCGGTTCTGTTCCAGGCAGATAAAGCAGAATAAATATGAAGCCGAGAATCCTTATCACAGTCATCTGCATCCTATGCTGCCTTGGTGGGCAAGCCCAGACTGACAGCCTTAGCATCAGGACGAAGCAGTCCATCGAAAATGCCAGGCAGCTAAGGAGGCTTTACAAGACTGACCAGGCTATCGATACCCTTATGGCCGCACTTCAGCTCAACACCTCTGATCCGGAGGTGTTGACTGAACTGGCCGAATGCCATACATCGGCAGGAAATACGGAAGAGGCCTTCGGCTGGTGGGTGATGCTTTCGACAATGCAGCCGGAAAACCTGTATTTCCAGATAGCCCAGGCAAAGCTTCTATACCGCGAAAAGGCTTACGAAGAATGCATAAATATATGTCGCGGAATCACGGCAAGAGATACCATCCCCGATATCCTGGCAATGACCGGCGATGCATATATGCTTGCAGGCAAGGCAGACTCGGCACTTGTATATTACAACAGGTTCCTGGATATCAAGCCTTTTCACGCCAGAGTCATCAGCAAGAAGGCTGATATTCTGCTTGCATCAAAAAAATATGACGAAGTCCTGGAAATGACCGGTAGATTCCTGGAACAAGAGCCGGACAATATGACGGTGCTTCCTATACACGGACTTGCCCTGCACCTGAGCAAGAAATACAAGCCATCTCTGGAGGTCTTTGAAAAACAGATGAGTCTGGGTGACAGCACATACAGCATCCGATATTATCTTGGCCTTAACCATTATATGCTGGACAACATAATTCAAGCTGAAAAGGAATTCGAAAAGGCATATCAGATAGACTCGTCTGATGTACTGCTTGTCTATCAGCTCGCTGATACTAAAAGCCGGAGATTGTACGGGAAGAACAAGGAAACCGAGAGGCTGTACGAAAAAGCCCTGAAGATGCTTGAGCCCGACCCAGTGATGATGCACAATATATACGGAAGCAGGGCTATGTCATTCCACAGAGCGGAAGACTTCCGCACTGCAATCAGATATTACGAACTGAGCTATAGATACAATCCTAAGAACATATCATCATTATCATCGATAGGCTATTGCTACGAACGCCTGAAAGAATATGACAAGGCACTTGATTACTATGAACGGTATATCAAGGCAGGCAAACCAGGGAGCAAGGGATACAAGTTTGTAGAAGAAAGCATAGCTTACATCAAGCAGGAGAAATTTATGGAAGAGGCTGAATGATCAGATCTGCGGCGGCGGAACAGTACCATCGTCTATAATACGGCGAAGGACCGACATAAGGTCATCCGAGTCAGAAGAAGTCGCTGAACTGAACCTTACGATTACGTCTTCGATTGTATATCTTCCTGACTTCTCATCATTTATGAAATCTGAAATACGGACTGCCGAGTCATCCAGACCGGCAGTCTTGTCTTTAGCCGAGCGGCATATGTCACAGTTTCCACAGTCCGCACTTTCCTTCTGACCGAAATATTCAAGAAGATATGCACTGCGGCATACATCTTCCTCGCTGACAAAATCCATCATCTTCTGCATCCTGTCAAGACTTGCATTCTTCAACAGAGCGTACTTTTCAGGATCCAGATGCAAATTCTTCGGACGAAGTCTCTCGTGATGCAGGAAGAGAACCGTAGCGTGATCGCTCGGAATATATTTTATGATATGTTCAAGAGACATCTTGTAGAGAAGCTGGCGGAACATCGGCACAGGAAGGCCCACCTTGGATGCCACATAATCCTCATCGACCGGAACCGGATAAGAGAACAATCCAGTGTATCTACGCATCAGCACCTCCAGAGCTAAAGCCATCTTCGGATCCGGTAAATCCATATCATACAGATCATTACGATCAACTACAACCTGAACCCTGGTAGAAATATCCACATCTTCCGACAATGTCCAATGACCGGTCCTTTCGATATATACCATCGCATAATATGCCGTCTGACGCTGAAGATGAAAGTGACGGCAGAATGCATCCAGATCGAATTTAAGCTGTCGCCCGGCACCTGTGTCGTAAGGAATATCATAGAAGATATGAACCTTATGATAGATATCTTCTATATACTCCAACGATGGAAAGGAGACAGAAGCGACCTGATGCATCCGTTTGATATCGGTAGCATTCCATAGTAAGACTGCAAAGCTTCTCTTTCCGTCACGACCTCCCCTGCCTGCTTCCTGAAAATAAGCCTCCGGACTGTCCGGAACATCGAAATGGACAACAAACCTGACATCAGGCTTATCGATACCCATTCCGAAAGCATTGGTGCACACCATAACCCTTATCTTGTCCTTCTTCCACTGTTCCTGTCTATCGGTACGCGAATCCGTTCCAAGGCCGGCGTGATAGAAGGATGATGCAATGCCATTGGAATTAAGGAAAGCAGCGAGTTCTTCCGTCTTTTTTCGGCTGCGGACATAGACGATTCCGGTGCCGGCGACATTGGAACATATGCTCAGCAACTGGCCGAGTTTATCTTCAGTACGACGGACGATATAGGAGAGGTTCGGCCTCTCGAACCCGCTCTTTATCAAGCATCTGCCTTCAAACCTGAGCTTATCCATAATATCTTCTGCAACCTGCGGAGTCGCTGTTGCCGTAAGGGCGATGAGCGGTGCATCCACCATATCGCGAAGCTTACCGATCTGAAGATAGTCGGGGCGGAAATCATATCCCCATTGCGAGATGCAATGAGCTTCATCGACCACAATGAAACTGACATTCATCTCCTGCAGATAATTCTTGAAAAGTTGCGTTCCGAGTCTTTCGGGAGACACATACAGAAACTTGAAATCACCGTAAGCAGCATTATTGAGAGTAAGCTCGACTTCCCGCCGCCCCATACCGGCATTGACGCAAAGCGCCTTGATGCCACGGTCGTTCAGATTCTGGACCTGATCCTTCATCAAAGCAATGAGCGGAGTGACGACAATCGCAATACCGTCTCTGATCAAGGCCGGCACCTGAAAACACACGGACTTGCCTCCTCCGGTAGGCAATATGGCAAGCACGTCCTTACCCTCCAAAGCGGCAAGAACAATATCTTCCTGCTTCGGACGGAATGAGTCATATCCCCAATATTCCTGTAAGGTTTCAACCGGCGTCATCTGGTCAGTGATTTGCTCAAGAATACATCATAAATGCTTTCTATGCAAAAGTACAAAAAATGTTGTTTAAGGATATTGTCATATCACAAAAAAATGACTACTTTTGCGTGGATATATGAAAAAGAGTTAAACCTTAATATATTTTTAAAAATTATGAGCACAATTGATTTGACCAAGTACGGTATTACCGATGTGAAGGAAATCGTTCACAACCCGTCTTATGAGGTTCTCTTCGCTGAGGAGACAAACCCATCTCTCGAGGGATACGAGAAAGGCCAGCTTACTGAGCTTGACACTGTCAACGTTATGACAGGTATCTACACAGGACGTTCTCCTAAGGACAAGTTCTTCGTAAAGAACGAGGCTAGCGAGGACACTGTATGGTGGACTTCAGACGAGTATAAGAATGACAACAAGCCTTGTTCAGAGGAGGCTTGGAACGACCTTCGCGCTAAGGCCATCAAGCAGCTTTCAGGCAAGAAGCTTTATGTTGTAGACACATTCTGCGGAACTAACGAGGCTACACGTCTTAAGGTACGTTTCATTATGGAGGTAGCTTGGCAGGCACACTTCGTGACTAATATGTTCATCCGCCCTACAGCTGAGGAGCTTGCAAACTACGGTGAGCCTGACTTCGTATGCTACAACGCATCAAAGGCTAAGGTTGACAACTACCAGGAGCTCGGCCTCAACTCTGAGACTGCTACTGTATTCAACCTCAAGAGCAAGGAGCAGGTTATCCTCAACACTTGGTATGGTGGTGAGATGAAGAAGGGTATCTTCTCACTTATGAACTACTACAACCCACTCCGTGGCATCGCTTCAATGCACTGCTCGGCTAACACCAATATGGAGGGTACAAGCACAGCTATCTTCTTCGGTCTCTCAGGAACAGGTAAGACTACCCTTTCAACTGACCCTAAGCGTCTCCTTATCGGTGATGACGAGCACGGCTGGGATGACGAGGGCGTATTCAACTACGAGGGTGGCTGCTACGCAAAGGTTATCAACCTTGACCCAGTATCTGAGCCAGATATCTACAAGGCAATCCGTCGCGACGCTCTCCTTGAGAACGTAACTGTAGACGAGAACGGAAAGATCGACTTCGCTGACAAGAGCGTAACTGAGAACACACGTGTATCTTACCCTATCGACCACATCGACAACATCGTTAAGCCGGTTTCAAAGGGTCCTCACGCTCAGCAGGTAATCTTCCTTTCAGCTGACGCATTCGGAGTTCTTCCTCCAGTTTCTATCCTTACTCCAGAGCAGACTCAGTACTACTTCCTTTCAGGATTTACTGCTAAGCTCGCAGGTACTGAGCGCGGTATCACTGAGCCAACTCCTACTTTCTCAGCTTGCTTCGGTGCAGCATTCCTTTCACTCCACCCAACCAAGTACGGTGAGGAGCTCGTTAAG
>JAGKTT010000087.1 GCA_021153285.1 Bacteroidia bacterium | reverse complement strand
GCATAACCATCTGCTAAAGTTCCTTCAACAAATGTGTATGTAGTGCCGGTAGGAAGGTTTGTAAAGCGCAGATTCCATCCAGCCTTCATGGCAAGATTGATAGCTGTATTATTAGGCGCATAATAATATCCGGTTGCACTCGGACCAACTACACCCTCAGTAGTAACAACATCTTCTGTTACCGTTATGACAACATTGTCCGTCTTTCCCCTAAAATCTCCTGTCCATCTGTCAAAGATATAAGAATTTTCTGTAACAACAGCATTACACACAGCTACTTTTCCATGTGTATGTAGTAAAGTAAATTTCCCCCATTTTAGACTTGAAAAAGGGACCACCTGAACAGGTTCTGCGAAGGTATATAACTCGTTTAACATTTCCTATTTTTTGAACATATTTTGAGTTTCTCGGATTCGATACGACTTGCCGGTCATGTTAACAAGATAGGCTTTATGGCAGAGTCTGTCAACAAGAGCAGAACAGAGAACTCTATCCTTCATTATCTCCTCCCACCTTGTGAATGGGAGGTTTGTTGTTATTATTGTGGCCTTGCTTCCGGATCGTAACGACAGATGACTGAAGAGCAGTTCAGCTCCTTCCTTATCAAAGCTCACATATCCCATCTCATCACAGATAACAAGGTCGTATTTCTTGAACTTGTATTCAAGTGATTGCAGCATCTTCTGGGCTTTGGCCTCACGTATCTGGGTCAGAAGGCGTTGAACAGAAGTGAAGTATACAGTAAAGCCTTCCATACAAGCCTTGATGCCTAACCCGGTGGCAATGTGTGTTTTACCTGTTCCAGGATTACCGTACATCACTATATTTCTACCTTCTTTTATGAAGGATAGGGTCTCGAACTCAGGAAGAAGGTTCCGGCCCTCGGCCGGAAGTTCCTCCAATTCTAGTTCCTGAAGATATTTCATCTGTGGGAAGCAAGCCTTGCGTATTCTCTGATACTTTCGATTCTCGACACGCTGCTCCATCTCTCGCATCAGCAAAGTACAAAGGAACTTTCTAAAGCTCCAGTTTTGCTCTGTTGCGTCAGCAATGACATCCTCTAATAAGTCCTTTATAGCAGGAAGTTTAAGTTCTTTGAGACAAGAGACAATTATCTCATTCTCAGCCATATAACTATTCATTGTTTATATCCTCCTGATCTTTATTTTCTAATTTGGTCCCTTTTTCCATTGCACATTCCAACTGCGACAGGATGTCATCCGATCCCATCTCTATTTCAAGGAACTCATCACTCTTTTGATCCTCCCTAAAGGGTTCATCATTAGCACGTTGGGCGTGCAGCGCAACCTTGAGCACGTCAGAGGAGAGGCGCCTCGCGCCTCTCCTCGACACTATGTCTGCGGCAGCTACGATATCGTCATATGTATAGTCGTTCTCCTTGGCGAACTTCAAGAGCTGCAGGAAGTCCTTTCCATTGTTTCTGAAGTGTTTGTGGAAGATCTTCTGCATCTTTGCAGGCATCTGACGAAGCGCTTCGGTATGCTCAAGTGCTGCTGTCTTCTTCATCAGAGTGTTGATGTAGTGGGTGATATCTAGACGCCATTGATTGAGACCATAACTGCGTTCATGAGTCGCTACCTTGACATGCTTGCTGTCAAAGATTACGACCTTTTCGCTGTAAAGTTTTACGATTACCCTCTCTCCTAAGAGATGATCGGGAACTGAGTAATGATTATGTTTTATACAGATAGTAGATTGCTTATCTACCTTATATTCTGCGAGTTCAAAGCAGCCTATCTCGCCGGGATATGGTTGAAGGGCTGCCAGTTCCTCAGCATATTCGCAGAGTTTATCTGCTGTTGCATTGCTACCCACTTCGGAGTTTATCTGATCGCAGATCATATCCAGCCACTGCTGAGCTTCCTGTAAGGTTGCAAAGTCAATGCGAGTTGTAAAGGCACGACCTCTGACATAGTCCACACTGCGCTCTACATTGCCTTTTTCCCAACCAGCACGGGCGTTACAGAAGCGCCACTGGAACTTGTAGAACGAGGCCATTCTCTGCAAGGCCTCCGTTGCAGACTTCTTCTTTTCATCCAGCACAACGGCTACCTTCATATTATCATATACCATTACATAGGGTACGCCATGGACCTGACGGAAGAAGTTTCTGTGCGACTCCATAAAAGCCAGAGTGTCCTGCCGATGAAAGAGATATGCCTGGCGACCTTTGCTATGAGGAAAAGCAAATACGGCCATTGTCAACACCTCTTTCCTACCATCTATGCATAGTTTGACCTCGCCCCAATCAAACTCGCATTCCAGTCCGGGCTCACGGTGGATGCGCAGATAGGCATCCTTAGTCTTGTCTGTCTTCTCGGATTTCTTGCGGGCGATATACTTGCAGACGCTTGAGTAGCTTACATTCATGCCCTTCTCGATCAGCTGGCGATGGATATCCTGGCGCTTAAGGCATTGCTTCCGCATACCCATCGATCTGCGTCTTTCGTTCTCTTTCAGCCACTTATCAATCTCTTTTGTAATCTCATGAGTCAGCGTGCGGGGACAGTATTCACGCTTCTTGTACTTAGGTCTTTCTGCGAGGAACTCCTCCATGCCTAAGTCCGGGTCTTTTGTTAAGCGTTCTTCGAAGGCTTGAATTAAACGACGGACAGTCTTTCTGTCCACTCCGACCTTGCGCGATATCTCGCGGAGGCCATCTTCATCCACTCTGTAGTGGTGTAAAATCTTTTGCTTTTGATCCATGGTTAACATTGGTTAGTTATTTACCTTGGCAAGGTAATCAAACCGTCCAATGTGGTCCCATTTTCAAGGAGAATAGTGGGGGAATTTTCAATTACTATCTACATCCGTCCCCGTGTAAACGCATTTATAGACATGGTACTGTCTGGTGAGATACCAGAAGTTGACGAGGAATAGGGCAAGGTCTTTTCGGGGTGTGCTGAACAGGTCAGTGGGACTGATTTGATGAAAAAGTGAAAATAACCTAAAAAGTAGGAATTTAAATATATACTAAACCACTTAATATTTGGGTTATTTTCATTTTCTGCAAAGGGCAAACTGCACCTGCCGGAAATGCTGGTTGCGAAGAAAGTCCACAATGGGAATCACCCTAATGTATCAAAACCACAAGTGTATCAATTTAAGGTAGTAAACAAGGTCTTGACACACCAGATAGATGTTACCTTTTCATATAAAGTCTTAAAATGACTATCTTTGCATCTGCTTTTGCAAAAGAGGAAGAATATGGTTTCAGTAGACAATTTGAAGGTAGAATTTGGAGTAACTCCTCTGTTCGAGGATGTATCGTACGTTATCAACAAGCGCGACCGCATTGCCCTTGTGGGCAAGAACGGGGCGGGCAAGTCGACTATGCTTAAGATTTTGGCTGGCATACAACAGCCTACATCGGGTGTGGTGGCTATGCCTAAGGAAGTAACCGTTGGCTATTTGCCACAGGTGATGGTGTTGAGCGACACTCGTACCGTGATGGAAGAGGCCGAAATGGCCTTCGAACACATTTTCGAAATGCAGGAAAGACTCAATCGCCTTAATCAGGAGTTGGCTGATAGAACCGATTATGAATCAGACAGTTATCACGAGC
>JAGKTT010000038.1 GCA_021153285.1 Bacteroidia bacterium | reverse complement strand
GACTCGATTCTTATCGTTCCAGCAACATCTGTAGCAGGGTAATATGCAACAAGAGGCTTGGCTGCATCATATGCAGCAATACCTGCTGTACTTGTAAATGTGGTGGTTTCACCTGCCGACTGGGCAACATACTCATATGCTGCACCATCATAAACGACAGTAATTATATCACCGGCCTCCCAGGTACTGTTTCCTTCATTTATGTCAGTCTTTGTAAGATCTGCCATTCCCGCTTTCAGGACAAGGAAGTCAGAACCTGCAGGAGAATGCTCTGGAGCAGTCTCCTTGGCGCAGCCTGCTACCACGAGCAGGCCGGCCATTATTGAAAATATTCTGTTTCTCATATTGCGGTCAATTATTCTTTGCTTCCTTCTTCAAAGTCTACATCGCCGATACTATTGCCAGGAAGATCTTCCTTTACATCTGACATATCGGTCATCTCATATGGATTTGAGATAGCATATCTTGCAGCCTTGAGAGCCACAGGAGCATTCGCGTCAGTCACCGGAGTGCTGTAGGCACTGTTGCTGGTGTTCTCGACAGTGTAACGGTATGAATTGCCGTCGAGAGTAATATTGTACTTAGGAGTGATGAGAGTCTCGAACACTGTACAAGCTGCACCGTAGCGAGAGATTCCGTTGTCCATATGATATCCGTCACGAGTGAGGTTCATATCATTGTCCAGAGGAGATGTACGAAGATTCTGAAGCATTGCACCTGTAGAGATGATGCCGTCGAAAGACACATTTTCCATCACCTTCTTTCCGAAAGAGGAGATAACTTCCCACATACCGGCCTGATCAGTCCAGGTCATAGAAGGCTTTGAACCGCTTCCGATCTTGTCCATATTGAAATATGCCTGTGACATTATGTAGTAGAACTTAGGCATAGCACCTGTCTGAGTGGCCTTTGCACTGTTTATCAGACCCTGAAGGTTGTTCTGAGCTGTGGTGTTCCAAGTCCACGCCGCTGCATTTCCTGTGTGTTCCTGAATGGTGATGATGTCCCAGCTGCGGCTCTCAGCCACCTGCTTGAGAGTCTTGCCTGTGGTCTCTGTCCAAGATGTAGCGCCAGGGCCGCATTCGTAACACTTATAGTCGCTTGATGTGCTCCAGCCTGCGTAATACTCAGAAACAAGGCGTCCGCCATAATACATATGAGTAAGCTGCACCTTGTCAAGACCAGCTGCCTTGAGAAGTCCAGGAAGATGCTCTACTGCATCCTTGGTGAAGCTGTTTCCGATGAAAAGGATGCTGAGTTCAGCCTCTCCTTCTCCAGCACCGGGCTCCGAGGTTCCGACCTGGTATGTGATATTTTCGAGAACAGCCTCGACACCATCCTTGAATACACCGAGATACTTGACCTTTTCCTCTTCTGTATAAGAGTCATACACAGGAGAACCGTTGTTGTATGTTCCGACCTTACCGCCGGCCACACTGTTCTTCCAAGTATGTGCAGAACCGTTATATCCCCAGAACAATCCGCGGTTGGGGTCATCGGTAAGAATCTCTCCGTAGTTCGCACAATTCTCAAACACCGCTGTATTGGTCAGGGAAGCGATACCTCCAGAACGTGCACCTGTAGTGGAGATGAGGTTACCATAGTTTATGCATCCTGTCATCGAACATCCTGCCGTGATGTTGCAGGTGATGTTTCCAAGACGTCCGCCTCCCTGCTTAGGGAAGGTATTGAACTGATCTCCGTGGTTGATGCAGTTGCTCAACTGGACATTTCTGTTGCAAGCTGCCACGATACCTGAAGTACGTGCAGTAGCAGAAGTCATATCACCATAGTTAGAGCAGTCTGAAATCGTAGTCATTACAGGAGCATCCTTTAATGAATGAGCAAAGCCTACAAGACCTGCGATGTGATATGCTGTAGCACCCGCCTGAAGGTTCTTTGTGTTTTCAGCGACAATCTCGCCATAGTTATGGCAGCTGTCCATCACCACGCCTTCCTTCTCGCAGTATACCTGGCCAATAAGGGCCATACTCATAAACTTCTTGTCTCCAGCCTGACCCTTGAATGTCATAGGAGCATAGCTGGTCACATCACGGACGGTTGCATCGTAAACATATCCTGCAAGTACTCCGTTTGCTGTCACGGCTGATGATGTAACCTCAAGAGAGCAAGAAGAGTCAATGATGAAGTTCTGTACGAGGGCTCCTGGAGCGAGGACTCCGAAGAGTCCGTAGTTCGCTCCATCCTCTGTACCTGCGGCTACCATCTTAAGACCGCTGATCTTGCGTCCGTTTCCGTCGAACTTTCCAGTCCAGGCATTGCCTTCGATCACTGGATCAGCAGCACCTGCAGCACATTTTGCATTTCCGACAGGAACCCAGTTCTCGACAGATGAAAGGTCAATGTCGGCAAGGAGGTTCACACCACCATCCTTAGCCTGCCACTTCTCGATCGAAGCTCCTGAGTTCACCGCAGCAGCAAATTCAACGAAATCCTGAGCTGTGCGTATACCAGGAACCTCTTCTTCCGGTCCGTCGAAGGTAATGTTGATGATCTTCGAAGCATTGGCATCAGAATACTTTCCGATATAGGTCATATAGTTATCGGAAGTGACCGCCTCCATCACATAATTTCCTCCGTTGTATGTTCCGATACCACCACCGGCTACGACATTCTCTACCTTCTCGAATTTACTGAAATTAGCTACCAGGAGACCCTTATAGCCAGTCTGAGCAGCAGCAATATCACCGATGACGTTTCCATAGTTTCCTCCACCGCTGATTGTACAAGACGTATGGTTGAGCAGACATACAAGACCTCCGACCTGGGCCCCTGTTCCGCCTGTCATTATGGCGTCACCGTGGTTCTCACAATCCTTAAGTGAAGTGTAGTTGGCCATTATGGCAGTGATCATACCTACTCTTGTACCGCTATTGCTGTTGGTCTGATTACCGTAATTCTTGCAGAGCTCGACATCTGTATATTGATTTACGGCTGACACGATTCCAGAAGTACGAGGAACCGATGAGGTCATATCACCATAGTTCACGCAATTGTAAACAAGATTACGGGCTGCAGTGATGTTTGTAGTACCGTTTGTAATTCCGGCAATACCAGCCGCCATCACTGAAGTAGCTCCGTTCTTGGTATTCTTGTCTCCTTCAGCCTTGATGGAACCGTAGTTGACAAGATCCTTCAATACTGAACCACCCTTAGCCTCATCTGCATATATGAATCCTCCGAATGCACCCATTGTGGCACGGACGTTATCTACGCCCGTTCCCCTTGCGTGCATTGGAGCATAGTTCACGCAGTTCTCGATTGTAGAAGACATTACCGCTCCTGCAATCACACCTGCATCCGAGCCGTTTGCCGAATGGAATGAAAGTTCAGATGAATCTCCCTCCGGAGCACCTATTGTGAGGTTCCTGACTGTAGCACCGTCAAGGATACCGAACAGACCGTATGCTGTCTGGTCTGCAGTAAGGTCAGCGACAAGCTTGAGATTCCTGATGCTGTATCCCTTTCCGTCGAACACACCGGTGAATGCAGCGCCCTCATATTCTGAGATATGCTGATTTCCGCCTGAAACAGAGCCTGAGAACTTACCGTTTCCGATCGGAGTCCATACTGCCACGTCCTTCATATCAATATCGTTCAGGAGAACTACCGTTCCCTGAGCGTCCTGCCAGTTCTCGATTGAAGCACCCGAGTTCACAGCAGCCGCAAAGTCAATGAGATCCTGAGCAGTAGCAATACCTGGGGTCTTGACATCCTCACCCTTGAAGATGATATTGGTGATCTTCTCGGCATTTGTAGAGCTGTACTTACCGATATAGTCCATATAGTTGTCTTCTGTAATGGTCTCCATTACATACTCACCACCGTTGTACTTACCTACAGCACCGCCGGCAACAACATTATCAACCTTCGCGAACTTGCTGAAGTTAGCTGCAAGGGTTCCCTTGTAGCCTGCAGGAGAAGCATCTATGTCACTGATTACCTTTCCATAGTTACCACCACCGGTAACCTCGACAGAATTATCATTAAGAAGACATACCAGTCCTCCTACCTGAGCATTGGCACCAGTCATTATTGCATCGCCATAATTCTCGCAATCCCTCATATGGCACTGGCCTCCGAGGACACAGGTGATCATTCCCACGCGTGTTCCTGCCGCAGAATTGGTCTGATTTCCATAATTCTTGCAGGACTCGATCACTGTATACTGGTTTGCAGCAGCAAGGATACCTGAAGTTCTTGGAACTGCCGATGTCATTTCACCATAATTGACACAATTATTTATTGTGTTGATGAAAGTCGATTCGGTATGTCTGTTTGAAAGACCGGCGATACCGGCACCGTGAACCGATGTCGCGCCATTCTTGGTGTTTGCACCAGCCTCGACCTTTATAGATCCATAGTTTACAAGATCCTTCAGAACCGAAACTTCAGTCTCCTCCACACCTGTATACATAAATCCTGCAAATGCAGCCATAGTGGTTCTCTTATTGTCCACAGAGTTACCCTTCACATACATAGGAACATAGCTTACGCAGTTTTCTATGCAAGATCCCATACAAGCTCCGGCAACCACACCAGCATCTGCTGTTCCTGCTGCAGAGAAGGTAAGTTCGCTGGCATCACCTTCCGGAGCGCCAATGGTGAGATTCTTTACAGTAGCACCATCAAGGATACCGAAGAGTCCGAAGACTTTTCCTTCTCCCTCCAGGTCAGCCACCATCTTGAAGTTTCTGATGCTGTATCCCTGTCCGTCGAAAGAGCCCTGGAATGATGCACCTTCATATGTGGCTGCGTGCTGGGTATTGCCGGAAGTGGTTCCGTTGAATATACCGTTTCCGATAGGAGTCCAAACGGCTACATCCTTCATATCTATGTCATTCATCAGAATGGCCTTCATAAGCTGAGCTCCTGTTCCCGCATTCACATCAGCCGCGAACTGAACAAGCTCTTCAGCAGTCCTGATCTCTACCTTATCACTCTTGGCCTTCTCGAAGAATACAGGACGGAGAACTGTGTGCTGTGCAAAGTCATTTGCAAGGGCTATCATATAGCCGCTCTGGAATCCCTCAGGGAAAGTAACTGTAATGACCTTCTTCTCACGGTCGATCACGGCATTTACTCCCTCTGCCTCAGCGACGGCAACCATTGCTCCCTCTGCATTTGATCCTGTCACATCGTAAGCGACTTCCATCGGCTGTGCGATATCCACCACCGTTGTGTTGATCAGAACAGACAGAGTCAGGTTGAGAACCTTCTGTACAGGGATGGTGATTACTGAACCGTTGCCCTGTGTAATTTCAAGGTCACCGTTACCGTTCAGCTCCACGTTCCTGAACACGCAGCTTTCGCCGTCGTTTGCCTGGATAGGGAGACCGTTTGCATCCTTCAGACGCTCACCGTTCACAATCCAATAGCCTTCTGCATCGACTGAAATCTCAGGAACATATCCGCTTACTGGAACTTTATCTCCATTGTTCATCAGGAAAGTGGTCTTTCCGTCCACAGTCACTGTCCAGTAGTAAAGGTTGTTCTGAGGGTCAAGCTCGACTCCAAGTACCGGCACATTGATCATCTGTGCCATTGTAGCAAGAACGACTGTCTTTTCATTATTCTTGCTGTCGAGATATGTAATCACATATTTTCCGTCAGAGTCCTGTGTCACCGATGTGATCACATTTCCTGACGTGATGTAGCTCATAGCCTCCAGCTGACTGTTCATCGCATCGATTCTGCCCTGGAGCTTCTCAATGCGGTCCTTGATGTCGGCAAGCTGATCTTTGAGTTCCAGGTCGTCGAACATACAGGCGCAAGCCAGCATACCGACAACCATAATCATTATATATCTGAAAAATCTTTTCATAATCATAACCTTTTAGAAGTTGACCGATGGGTCGAAATACTCCGAATTCTTATAGATAAGAGCATTGTCCATTGTCGCCTCAGGTGCACCTGAAGGATTGTCCTTATAGGTATCCCACTCACCTACGCGGCCACCCTTTGCACAAGATGTAACCAGATGCTTGCCTGAATATCCGCAAGCCCATCCCGGTCCGTGCTGAGGTGCACCGTCAGTATAAGAGATATTGGCGAGGATGATACCCTTGTTCACACATCCTGTTACAGCGGCATTGTTATGACCTACAAATCCTCCTGTACGGCAGCCGATCTGTGAGAACACATTACCGTAATTTGTACAATACTCGATGCGGAGACCTGTCTTGTTATCGACTGTACCTCCCACAAGACCTCCCATACGCTTGAGGTTATACATATCCTTGGAGCCACCGAACTGTCCTACGATATCATCCTGAATGGTTCCATAGTTGTCTGAGTTGCTGAGGATTGTCACAGCAGTTTCATTTGTAGCGCCACCCATTGTTCCGATGATTCCGCCACCGCGGCCTGTAGGAGCGCTCACCTCACCATAGTTATAGCAATAGTCAAGCTTCAGCTCCTGATCCTTGACTCCGACCGTAAAGGCAACCACACCGGCGACATTCATACCTGTACCACCATTTGCAGTATTGGTGATGACTCCTGTCTTCACTGTACCGAAGTTCTTCACAGGCTCATCCTTGCTACCCACTGTCATAGGGGCACGTACTGTACCTGCAACACCACCGAGCATCATAAGTGTAGCATCAGGGTTATCGCCTGGTATCTCAGCATTCTTGTCTGCAAGAACTACACTCACGTTGTTGGTTATGCCAAGGAGTGAAGATGACTCCGCGTGTCCCACAAGAGCTCCGACAGCGATTACATTGGCATTGGATCCGACAATGGTAATCTGGTCACCTTCCGCACCGAGAACAAGGTTCTTGATGGTTGCGTCCTTGATGGCACCGAAGAAGCCGTAAAGGTGAGATGCCGCATCAGTCACATTGTGTACCCACTGGATACCCTTGATGGCATAGCCCTGACCGTTGAATACACCAGAGAACGGAGCCACCAGATCATAAGCCGGCGTACCCTTGGCTGTACCGGATCCGATAGGTGTCCACTCTGTCATACCTGTGAGATCGATATCGTTAAGAAGAACCACTTCACCTGCTTCGTTCTGCCAACGCGATGTACTTGCACCTGCATTTACAGCCTGAGCGAATGCCACGAGGTCAGCTCCTGTTGAAAGACCAGGAACCACAGGACCTGAAGGAACTATAGGTGTCTGACGTACTGCAATCTCCACTGTAACATCATAAAGTTCGTTCTTGAATATGATCTTTCCCTTTCTATCCGCTCCAAGACTGCTTTCATAATAATCTGCTACGAAAGAGTGCCTTGTAGTGATCATCTCAGCCTTGGTCGAAGGAGCGACCTTGAGCCAGTCTGCACAATCCTCAGAGATAGACATCTCATAAGATATGTTGTGAGAAACTTCGATATCAAACTCGGTGAAGTCACCAGGAAGGTGAATCTCTGTGCCGGCACCATACTTATTGTCCCAGACAGGTTTCTGGATTTCTGCAGCACCTGCAGTAAAGAACAGAGGCTTCAGAACGACATTCTCACCTGCAGACACCATAATCACGGTATTGCCTTCCTGCGCACCTTCTGCAAGAGTGACATTTACTGTCTTTGCATACTTATCGATCTCCACAGATACATTGTATGCAGTGAAATAGTCTACCACCGCATCCGCAGCCTGCGATCCTGTCACAGTATAGGATATCCTGGTCACTGCAGCAGGATCCGGAACCGCAATGATCGAAGGAGCATCAAACTCAATGTTCAGAGCCTCGTACATTCTTACGCTGAATGTCGATCCGTCGACCAGAGTAAACTCAACGAAACCGGTCTGCTCATTGTACTCTACGCTCTTGAACAATGTATTGGAAATATCATTCGCAAGCACAGGCGCTCCATCAGCACCGAGAACTCTTTCACCATTGACGGTCCAATATCCCTCGGCATCGATGCTTATCTGCGGTTCCTTTCCGCCTACAGGCATCATTTTGCCCTCTGCATCAAGAATCCATTCCCAAGTCTTGCCGTTATCAGCGGTCTTCCTCCAATAGAGGACTCCCTCATACTCGGCAGTGCCGATAAGAGGAGCAGTGACCACATCGGCATCGACTGCAACGACTACGGTCTTCACTTCTCCACCCTTGTCCATATAGCTGATGACATAGTTTCCAGCCTCATCCGTTCCCAGATAAGATATGAAACTGCTGTTTATCAGCGCAGTCAGAGAAGAAAGCTGGCTTTCAAGAGCCGCCATCTTCTGCTCATATTCAGAAAGCTCCGCCTCAACCTTTCCGATCTCCTCGCGCACCAGAGTGTCATCATAGCCGCAAGAGCCGAGAAGGAAGAATCCGGCGAGAACTGCCATTATATATGCTAACTTTTTCATACTTTGATTATTAGAATGTTATTTCCTCGCACGGATATAAATATAGTTCATACAGCTGCGCTCGCCTTTTTCATCTGAAGGTGTATTTACAAGAGCACCTGCACCATCAGTGTACGCCCACATTGCAGACGATCCACCACCATCAAAACGGGTCATATTGTATGCTCCAAGTCTTGATGCAATCTGATACATCTCATAGGCCTTGACACCCATAGATGTCCATACTCCTGCAGACAGGTCGATCTGACGTCCGTCCACAAGTACGAACCATACCTTTGTTCCGGCCTGGTCTGTTGCCGCAAATGTGACAGGATCAAATTTGGTATTGTTGGAACTGTCTTCTGCAAGACTTGCAGTATTATCCTTACCGTCCTTGAGGAACTGGAACATAGTAGAGTTCTGAGTATAAATCGGCTTAGACAGACCATCTACAGTTACATCCGCTCTAAGTTTCACGATGTCACCGACCTTGAGAGCCGCAGCGATCTCAGCAGCCTTATCTCCTGTAAGCTGGATTGCCACTTCATCTGCCGCCTCAAGATAAGGAGCCTTGTCAAGTGCTGTGGTACGACCGTCATAGATCGCAGTAACAGCGGCCTCAGCGTAGCCATTATTCACAGTCATTACACCGTTGCTGTACTTCGCCACGACATAGAGAGCTGTCTTGCTGAGTGGGTTTACAAGTTCAGGATGATCGGTATGAGGAACCTCCTTATATCTTGAAGTATAAAGATTTGCATAATAAGTCTTATTGCCGTTTCTGACAATTGTATCGTTTACCGAGAAGTATTCATACTCCTTGCCGGCAATCTCCATCTTTCCTGCGAATTCTTTCTTTCCGCAGCTTGCTGTTCCATCTGTAAACAAAGTGAAGCCCCAGGTATGATTCACAAGACTCTTTCTCACACCCTGGTTGTTGATGAATACCGGTTCACCTTCCTCGATGTGCATACCGCGTCCGAAACCGTCGTTCGAATCGAAGAATCCTGTATTGATACCGGCATAAACATCCTCACCCTCAGTGCGTTTGCGCTCGCACAGCTGTGAAAGGGTCTCACGTATGTTGAAACCATTGTTAGAGTTTTCGTTACCGTTAGGGTTTGGAACGATGTCATTGGCATAAGCCGTTGTCAGATCGATAGCAGTGCTTGTGAGATCTATCTCGAGGATATGCATCTTGCGAGGAACATTGGTCCACTGGTAAGAAGTCAGTTTGAGACCGGAAGCGAGTTCCTTGGTCGCTGTAACCTCTGTCTCATAATAGAAGTCCGCACTCCAGTCCAGCATATTTGCCTCAGGGTTGAACCTCTTGAGATACTGATACTTTAGAGCATTGTGATATGAAGCGTAAGGTGCAGCTTCCGGAGTATCCTTCTGTGAGATGTCACCTACACGTCCCTTGCCTGTACAATTTACGATATTGTCTTTATTTGTGGTAAATCCAGCTGCCCATCCCGCTCCGTGATCATCGTGTGAGGCAAGTCCGAATATGTTTCCGTTGTTCACACAGCCGCTGAGATTGCCTGAGTTATGTCCGACGAATCCACCGGTACGGCATCCGATGTGAGTGATCACTGTTCCATTGTTGGTACAGTCCTCGACAGATGTCGTTCCTGATGTACCACCGACAAGACCTCCCATACGCTTGTAACCATATGCTGAATCATTTCCTGCGTGCTGACCGAACTTGTCATCCTCGATTGTTCCGTTATTGGTACAGTTCTTTACTGTAGAGCCATCAAGGGTTGCAACGATTCCGCCTCCACGTCCTGCCGGAGCAGAAAAATCTCCATTATTGGTACATTCTGTCACGACAGTTGCAGCTCTTGCATATCCTACGATACCTGCAAGCTGCAGACCCTTGCCACCATTTCCAGTGTTGATCAGATTCTTCACGTGGATATCGGCATTATTTGTACAGCCTGTGACTGTAAGACCCTTGACGTCAGCTGCAATTCCGGCGATGCTTGCGAGTACATCCTTTGCATCCTCAGCCTGGAAATCAAATGAAACATTGTTTGTACAATTCTCGATGACCGAACCTTCCAAAGCATTAGCGGCAACACCTGCCACAGATGTTCCAGCAGCACATTTTCCTGTGATAGTCCAGACATCACCTTCAGTTCCGACTGTCAGGTTTCTTACTGTACCCTTAAGAGCTCCGAAGATTCCTGCTGCAAGCTGAGATGTCACATCAGTCTTGAACGCGATGTTCCTGATCGAATATCCCTGACCGTCAAATATACCCTCAAACGGGAATTCTGCAGTTCCGACAGGGAGGTAAGATTCGACTCCCGACATATCCACATCGGAAAGAAGCACGACTGTTCCATCCTCGTTAAGGAAACGCTTGAGTGGAGCACCGGTATTCACTGCGAGAGCGAATTTTGCCATATCATCCGCAGTCTTGATTCCATAGTAATCAGGAACCGCATTCTTATCTGTCACATATACTGGACGCACAATCACATTGCCTTCAGCATCTGCCACCATAACAGCGAAGCTACCCTCTTCGAATCCTTCAGGGAATGTGATGGTGATAGTCTTTTCTGCTGCATTCACTGCCGCATCAAGATTTGTCTGACGCATAGCCTTGACGATAGTCTGATCCGCTGCCGGTCCTCCAATAACATAGGAAACCACTGCAGGGACAGCAGAACCTTCCAGATCAAGCTTATTCATAAACTCTGCTCCGTTATAGAAAAGGCTCACATTGAAAGCCTCGAAAAGAGGAACAGTAACAGTAGAACCGTCTGCAAGGGTGAGGATAGCATTACCGGCATCATCCTTCTCGATCTTCGAGATGACTGAAATAGTCTTGCCTTCAGCCTTGACCTTATTTCCTGACGCATCAAGAACAGGGTTTCCATTCACACACCAATACCCTTCATTATCTATGGTGAAAGCAGGAGTACGACCCGCAACAGGTATCTTCGCTCCGTCAATATCCTTAAGATAATCTGTCTTTCCGTCAATTGTTATGGTCCAATAAAGTACTCCGCCCTCTTCCTTGGTTCCAAGGATTGGCGCAGTGTCCACGTCGTCCTTCGATGCAATGACGACTATCTTCTCTTCATTGTCTGCGCCTTTGTAACGCACTGTATATCCGCCATCCTCGTTGGCAGTAATACCTGTGATGGCACCACCGGTCACAACTGCCGAGAGCATATCTACCTGAGCGGTAAGCGCCTCCAGCTGTGCCTTGATTTCGGTCAGCTGGTTGTATGACTTATCAATATCGTCCCAAAGGGCCGAGTCGTCATATTTGTTACAGCCTGACAGCACCATCAGGACTGAAACGCAAAATGCGATCATATTATTGATTTTCATTGCCTTTCATTAATTAAAGTTAGTACTGTCGGTCCAGCCTGGGTTCTGAGTCAGAACGCCACCTGTAAGAACTCTCTGATCTGCCGGAATCGGCCATAGATACTCTCTGTCGTTCCATTCCCAGGTCAATGTAGACCAAGCTGTCACATAGCCGTGGTCTCCTTCCGAAAGAACGAAATCAGAACCTATCTTCTTGACTGTAAGTCCGTCAGCCGGCTTGCTCTGCTGAACGTCAGAATAAATCTCCAGATCATTCTTTCCGTCACCATCCATATCATACAGACCCGGTGCAGGGAAATAGATTCCATAGTAAGGCTTATCCTTGTTGACCATCTGTTCACCTTCTTTCCAACGAAGCATATCCCACTGGCGGAATCCTTCGTTGACAAGTTCGATCGTACGCTCACGACGTATTTCGAGTATGACTCCTTTGTTGGCACCATCCTGTACCCTAGGATAACACGAGGCAAGGAACGGGTCTGCATTTCCATTCGCTACAGTCATATCCAGTGCAGGCATCTTTGCTCTTTCACGAATCTTGTTGATGGAAATATCCAGAGCAGTCTGATCTATCTGGCCGAGTTCCGCAAGTGCCTCTGCATAGTTGAGATAAACCTCTGCAGCACGGATAAGAGGCCAGTCCATCGTACCCTTTGAAGCACCGCTTTGCGCTGCAGATGCAACAAACTTTATCGGCTCATATCCGGTAAGGGATGTCATATCATTAGGTGTAGGTTTTGTCTCCTCCTTCATAATATATCCCGGACAGAGAACTGTCTGAGCCATACGAGGGTCACGGTTCTTTGTCTCTTCTGTGTAGAACATTGTCTCGTGTCCCGGAATATCGGTAAATCTTGTTCCGTCAGCCATCAGATAATGATTCATAAAGCGACGTGTGAATCCCTGAGCATCATTACGGATATTGAACTGTACCGAGTTAGCGATATTGAGAGTCTCGAACTGGAAAAGACGTGCGAATACCACCTCTTCTGTCTTGGCCTTGTCACTGCAGAAAAGGTCACGATAAGGTTCATTGCCCTGATTATACAGAACATATCCGCTTTCATCGATGAATGTCTTTGCTGCAGCGGCCGCCTGCTGAAGATACTTCTCTGCATCAGGCATTCCGTGATACTTTCTCCAGGTTCCTTCGAAGAGCGCTGCACGAGACTTCATTGCAAGTGCGACCCATTTTGTTACGCGAGCTGAGTATGCATCCTTTGCTGCCGGAATCATTTCGATCGCCTTATCAAAGTCTTCCATAACCTTATCCATAACAAAGCCTCTGTCATCACGTGCCTTATTGAGGAATTCAGTGTCTGTAGATTCAAGCACAGTATCATAGTAAGGCACATCACCGAAGCGCATCACCTTCTGGAAATAGAAGTATGCACGGAAGAAATACGCAATACCATCATATTTCGTTCTCAATGCATCATCCTCACAATTAGAAGAGTTTGCAAGCATATAATTGATCCTGCGGAGCATATCCCAGTCCCACTCATTATTGCCGGACATAGAATCTGAAGCCAAGCGCTGACCTTGAATGATGCTTCCCATACTCTTGTCCACCATATCATCGGCGTTATACCTTGAAACAGCATCCGGGCTGTCGAGAAGAGCGGCATATAAATAATTAGTCCACTGTTCGAAGTGCGCCTCTGACTTGAAGTATACCTCAGGACTTTCGGCATCCTCAGGATAAAGAGTCAGGTCGCAGCTTACAGTCAAGGCCGCTATGGCAGTCGCTGCCAATAATCTGAATATGTTTTTCATATCTCTTTCCTCCTATATTAGAACTGGATATCAATACCCACAGAGAATGTCCTCGGATATGCATAACCGACTCCGGCATTCGCTGTCGATGTTCCAGAAGATCCTGCAAGCTCAGGATCCATTGTCTTTGTATACTTCTTGATCGGAGACCAGTAGCAGAGATTCTCTCCAGAGAAATACACTCTGATCTGTTCGATCTTCGCCTTACGTGTCCACACCTTAGGAACGGTATAGCCCACGGTCAGGTTCTTGAAACGCAGGTATGCCAGATTCTGAAGATAACGGTCATTGGTTGTTCCGAGGGAACCGTTAGCATATGCATTGTAGCCACGGGCACGTGGGAAGTATGCGTTTCTGTTGGTTTCTGTCCATACATTGTCATAGAACTCTGTGTGGATGAAGGAAGTAGGAGGGAAGGCGTATGGACCCCAGAAGTCGTATGAAGACTGTCCTGCCACAGGGTACCAGTCACGGTGTCCCACTCCCTGGAAGAAAGCAGAGACATCAAGTCCCATCCAATTGAATCCAAAGCGGAACGAATAATTGTAACGAGGTCTGGTGTTACCTATGATGATCTTGTCACCGTGGTCATCAAGCGTTCCCGAGCCTTCTGAAATCTTTCCGTCACCATCAAGGTCAGCAAACTTCACATCACCGGCACGGAGATAGTTTCCGTAAGGACCTGTACACTGATAAACTCTCTTATTGACAGCATCGTCATTGATTGCAGCCTGATATTCAGCAGCCTCGCGGTCTGTCTTGAAGAGTCCCTCCACGTGATATCCCCAGACATCACCGAGTTTCTTTCCTACATAGTGTTCCGAAATGAGTCCATCAGGGTTATGATACTTGGTAATATGGGTCACATAGTCACCGACTGTCACGCCAAGGTTATAGATGAAAGGCTTGCCAAGGAGATTGAACGAGTCCTTCCAGGAAGCTGTAAGTTCCCATCCCTTTGTGCGAAGGTCAGCACAGTTTGCCTTCGGAGTCTTCGCGCCATATACGTCCGGAAGAGTAAGGGATGTAGTAAGCATATTCTTAGTGTCACGGATATATCCGTCTACGGTGAGGTTAAGGCGTGTATCGAAGAATGAAAGATCAAGACCGAGGTCATATGTAGTCACTGTTTCCCAAGTCAGACCATCTGAAATCGGATCTGAAATGCTTGAATATTTTCCATTCTCTACATAGTCGAATGTATAACTGAAACTGTCGGTCTTGTTTCCGGTGATGGTTTCGATCCAGGCATAGTTGCTTACCTGCTGATTTCCGAGACTACCTGCTGAAAAACGGAGCTTCATATTATCGACCACATCCTTGGCCGGAGCAAAGAACTTCTCCTCTGAAATCGACCAGGCGGCAGAAGCTGACGGGAAGAACGCCCAGCGATGACCTGGAGCGAAGCGCGACGAACCGTCACCACGTGCACTTGCCTCGAAGATGTAACGTCCCTTGTAGTCATAGTTGGCACGTGCAAAGAAACCGAGAGTCTTGTATGCGGTGATATCCTGAGTCACTACAGGGATTCCTGTTGCTGATGCAAATGTGCTCAACTCATCATTTGTAAGATCAGAGTTGCTGACATCCAGCTCTACGGAACGGTAGGTTTCATACTGTCCTCCTGCTGTGAATTTCAAGTTATGACCGTTCCAGGAATTGTCATATGTTCCATAAACATTCAGGTTATGTCCTGCATAGTTGCTCGTAATCTCCTGATAACTGTTCTTTACTGAACCTGAGGTGAAGGTCTCCATCTTTCCCTCTGCTCTTGAATACTGGAATGTATTGTTACGGTATTTATTGAGTACATCCCTGAAACGATAGTCATAAGCCGCAGTAATGGTAAAACCTTTGAAAGGCTTGATATCCACCTGATTAGATATTGTCAGATATTTCTTTGACTTTGAGTTCACACCAGTGCCTGCCGCCATATGGGCAGCACGTCCTGCTCCGAGAGGTGAGTTCTTGCCGAGCTGGTTTACATAGTGCACGAGAGTTCCGTCAGGATTAAAAGGAATGAAGGCCGCACAGATGTTTGACTGAAGGGCGTGGATAGTACCCTCATAGCTATAGTATCCTCCATATGAATATGTCGAAGAATCATATGCGATATTTGTAGAGTACTTGAGCCATTTGTACATCTGGGCAGAGAGCTTCGCACGGAACGAGTAGTTGGTGTACTTATCCTGCTGGATCTTGAACATACCGTCCTGAGAGAGGTAACGTCCGCTGGCATAGTATGAAATCTTGTCAGATCCGCCGGACACTGAAAGATTATGTTCCTGCTGAGGACGCACACGGTTGTAGAAATGTCCGTACCAGTCAAAGTTTCCGTAATAATAGTATTTTCCATCATCACCGATCTCGACCCAAGGACGATCAGGATGCTCGGTCAGGTCATTCCTGCGTTCGTAGAGCTTCTGGAGTCCGCCATTCTCCTCAGTATAACGGAAAATATCCTTTGTACTGTCTGAAGAGTTATTCATAAACTCGTTCACGATCATCACGTGATCGTATCCTGTCCTGATGAAGTCAGTCGAAGTGGTGTTGGTCTGCCATCCGAAACGGCCATTATACTGTACACGTGCGTTATCTCCACGCTTTCCGGCCTTTGTAGTGATAAGGACGACTCCGGCTGATGCCTTTGCACCATAGATAGCACAGGTCGATGCATCCTTGAGCACGGAAACAGACTCGATGTCATTAGGATTGATCTGACTCAAGCTGACTTCCACACCATCCGCCAAGATCAAAGGTGATCCCGAATTCAATGACAACGCACCACGGATATTGATATTGTAGCCTGACTCAGGAGAACCTGTACCGAAAGTGATGTTTACAGACGGATCAGCACCTTGCAGTGCATTTGCAGCTGAAACGACTGGACGTGCATTGAGGTCTTTTCCGCTCACTGTTCCGACTGCACCGGAAAGGTTCGCTCTTTTCTGCGTACCATAACCGATTACAATCACATCGTCAAGAATGTTCTTGGAATCATCCAGGACAATATTGTAAGGTAATCTCTCATTTCCGGTCATTCTGATTTCTGTATCAGCATAACCGATAAATGACACTACAACGGTAGCCGGGAAAGTCACCCCTGTCATCTCATAATTACCGTCAAGGTCAGTAAGGAATCCCTGACTGGTACCTGCCACCACCAACGATGCCCCAACAAGAGGCTCACCGGCAGAATCAGTCACAGTTCCTTTGATGGTCCTTGCTGGCTGAGCCACAGGATCGGCTTGTTTTGAAGGTCGTTTTTTGATTACAGAGATTCTATTACCCTCAATCGTATACGATACGTTCTGACCGGCAAAGACCTGATTCAGGACCTCGTCGATTGTTGCATCCTTGGCTGAAACATCAATGTGCCTGCCAAGGTCAACCTCGTCCGCCTTGAGAATGATAGAGTAATTCTCGGACTGATTCAAAGCCGTTATGGCTTCCTGAACAGTCACGTTCTTCATCGATAGATTGATCTTCTGTGCAGACAATGACAATGGAGCCATAAATGCGCAAAAGACAACCATCAGCATAAACCGCCATAAACGGTTGTCTGATCGTGTTGAAACGCTTCTCATAAGATTTGGTTATTAATTATTAGTATTGTTGGTTATTTACATTTCGATATATATATGACGCCGTCCCGCCTATCGAATTTCATCCTGCCGTCGACATTGATACTTTCAAGAATCTGGTCAAGATTTTCATTATTGGTAAACCAGGCAAAATAACGGGTGTCAGAAAGTGACTCGTCCAGTAGAACGATCTTTGATCCGAACAGACGCTCCAGATCTGAAGTTATGTCGTTAAGACTGAGATTAAAGAAATGAATAGACCCGTTCTCGTGAAAACCTTTATACCTTAACGGATTGAAATCCTTAAGGTCAATCTCACCACTTTTACGGTCATACTGAAGCATCTCGCCATTATGAACCATAAGCTGCTTGGTCCGGTTCTGAGCAGTAATATCCATCTGAACCTTTCCCTCCAGAAGCAGGAGCTCGACACAATCGGTATTACTGTATGCCTTCAGATTGAAAGTTGTTCCAAGAACCTTCACATTCACATCTCCTGAAGCGATATAGAAAGGCTTTTCCGGATTTTGCGCAACTTCAGCAAATACCTCACCTTCGATAAATATCCTACGCTCCTGACCCGAAAATATAGTAGGATAAGTAATCCGGCTTCCTGCATTCAGATGCAAATGAGTACCATCAGCAAGTATCAGTTCTTCAGTCTGTCCATACGGCACTTTCAGTTCAAGCCACTCAGCTTGCTCCGGAGCAAACAGTTTACCGGATATAAAAGCCCCGAGCACCGGCAATATAAGACAAGTGGCTATCATTATAGTCCAACGCCCTATCTTTCTGAAAGGCTTCCTTGGCTTTAACCCAAGTCTGTTGCATACATCCTGATAAGCCTTTGAAGATTTTACCTTGTCATCTTCCTGCATCTCGGACATAATGATCAAAAGAGCATCCTGCACCTGTCGGTCATCTGAATGCTCTATCAGCCAATTCTGCACCTGAGCTTCCTCTTGAGGCGTCAGCTGCGAATAAAAATATTTTCTCAAGAAATCCATTCCTACGGGTATTTAGAGACTAATACCTGATAAGAACAAACAGGAAAGGCAAATCCCGTAATCAGATCGGGATAGAAACACTGATTTTTCTAGAATTCCAGCTCGACCGCTATAGGATAATGATCTGATGGATTACAGAAATTATTAAGTTTGCGAGGATCGCGTGATGACGTAGCAAAGCCGTCATAAATAGTTCCGGCATCCTTCACTCTGGAAAAAAGGGGCTCTGTCATATAAATGAAATCAATACGACGTCCTGAAAAAGTACTTTTCTGATACTCGCCAGGATACCACCTCTGAATAAGGTCTATGTATGGAGTATTGGAAGATATATAATCATTCAGCAGAAATGCCTTATCGTCTTCCGGACGTTGCAAATGCCAATTATCCGCACGACTGACAGCATTGAAGTCACCTGCCATAATCCAGTTTTCCTTTCCTTCCGGATCATATTCCAATATTGTCTGTTCACAGATATACTTCACCTCTGCAGCCCTGTAGATATCTCCTCCGTTTTCAGCTGCACTCGCCTTCTGATCCTGCGCGAGATAAGCATACCTGAACGGATATGTATGTACTGTCACTATATTC
Organism: Bacteroidia bacterium; assembly: GCA_021153285.1. Classification (GTDB taxonomy): domain Bacteria; phylum Bacteroidota; class Bacteroidia; order Bacteroidales; family UBA932; genus Cryptobacteroides. The sequence continues at coordinate 3,179 of JAGKTT010000038.1, read as the reverse complement.
AACTTTTCCCCATTTACATCCACCTCGACATATCCGGCTCCGTGAACAACAACGAGATCTTCCCCATTTCCATTGATTCTTTTGACAATCTTTACAGGATATCTGGATGTCACCACCTGAGGAAAGGTATCCCGCTTTCCGGCAATGCACACATACTGATGTCCATAACGTCGCGCAAGCAAATCCCAATTATAAGGCAGGTAAGCCTCTTCACATCCCGCCATCTTTTCTGCCGTATCAGTACGATAACGTGACTCAGCCTCTGCCCATATGCATATATCCGGATTCTCAGACAACACAAAGTCGACAAAATTATCATAATCCTGCCCCTGATCGGACCACATTCCGTTCTGAATATTCCAATACAGGATTTTTACTGACCCTGACACCTTTGTACATCCTACTAAGACCGACATTGCGGCAAGGATCAATAGCTGAAATTTAAACCGGGAACTCATATCTACGTATCTTTTAACTCATTGAACGACGAAGATCCTTCAATGCCAGTTCAATATGCTTCTCTACAGTACGGACCGAAAGATTCAGTTTGACAGCAATTTCAATATTGCTCATATGATCGTACCTGCTCATCTTGAAGATAGTCTTACGTTGTGGAGGAAGAGCCTCTATATTATTCTGAATGAGAGTATTGGTCTCCGCAAAACTCATCCAGTCATCGACGGAAGGCTCCTGATGATGCACCTCCTGCTGCGCTCCCAATCCGACATTTCTTGTCTGAGCGGACCGGAGATAATTGATTGCTTCGTTTCTGGCAATTACATAGAGATAATTCTTGACCGAAAGGTCAGGCTGAAGGGTAAATCTGTTTACCCAAAGCTTCATAAAGCTGTTTTGTGCAATATCCTCTGCAACTACAGGGGACTTTACCATTGCCTTTGTAAAATTAAAGACCATAGGATAATAACGATGAAAGAGACGTTCATACGCAACAACGTCTACGCCTTCCTGGCGCATCTCCATAAGCAGACGTTCATCAGTATATTTTTCTCCTTGGCCCATTCCTCGGTCAGCTATATAACTATCTATTAAGAACAATCAAGAAGCCTAAATTGCGTAATCAATTTTTCAAAAAAGTATGTTTAATGCACAAAAAATCCGGACTCCTTTATGACGAGCTCGATGAGAGCCATATCAGCTCCGTCACCCTGACGGAAACCAGTCTTCAACACGCGAGTGTATCCACCTGGACGGTCAGCGATCTTTGGAGCAACAGTGCGGAAGAGCTCTGTAACAGCCTCCTTGTTCTTGAGGTAGCTGAATACAACACGACGAGAGTGAGTAGTATCCTCCTTTGACTTAGTGATGAGAGGTTCTACATACATCTTGAGAGCCTTTGCCTTAGCTACAGTAGTCTGGATTCTCTTGTGGAGAATGAGTGAGGTAGCCATATTAGCAAGAAGGGCCTTGCGGTGACCGCTCTTACGACCAAGATGGTTGATTGCTTTATTGTGCCTCATATTGCTTAAACGTTCTTTTTCTTAGGTTCAATATTATACTTGGTGACATCCATTCCGAATGAAAGCTTCATCTTCTCCACGAGGAGATCGATCTCGTTGAGCGACTTTCTACCGAAGTTTCTGAACTTCATAAGCTCAGCTCTTGAGTAAGAAACAAGGTCTTGACTCAGCCTCGATAGTGCTCTCGAGTGAAAGCTTCTTATCGTCGGTGAACAGCTTGAAGTGATAGATGAGGATGTTTGCAGCCTCCTGAAGAGCTAGGTTAGGAGTAATCGAACCATCGGTTACGATCTCCAGGTTAAGCTTTTCATAGTCGGTCTTCTGCTCTACACGCCAGTTCTCTACAGTCCAGTTCACATTCTTGATAGGAGTATAGATTGCGTCAACCGGAATAGTACCGATGACAGCCTCCGGATCCCTGTTCTCGTCAGCAGGCACGAAACCGCGGCCCTTTGACACTGAGAGAGTGATCTCAAGCTTTACTGAAGGCTCGAGAGAACAGATGTGCAGTTCAGGGTTAAGCACCTTGAAAGAAGACAATCCCTTTGAGATATCCTCTGCGGTAAACTCCTGTTTGCCGCTGATCACGATATTTGCCACCTCTGAGTCTACAGTCTCCACCATTCTCTTGAAACGAACCTGCTTGAGGTTGAGGATGATGTCCTGCATACCCTCGATCACTCCCGGGATAGTTGCGAACTCCTGGTCCACACCTGAGATTCTGACCGATGTGATAGCAAAACCTTCCAGAGAAGACAATAAGATACGACGGAGTGCGTTTCCGATAGTCTGTCCATATCCAGGCTCAAGCGGTCTGAATTCGAAACGGCCTACGGTCTCTGTTCCTTCGAGCATTATCACCTTGTCCGGTTTCTGAAATGCTAAGATTGCCATATAAATTCTTTATTAAGGTGTTAACTATTACTTAGAGTAGAGCTCGACGATAAGCTGCTCGTTGATTGTCTCAGGGATCTCAGCACGTACAGGAACGTTTACAAACTTACCTGTAAGAGCCTTTGCATCGAACTCGATCCAAGAGTACTTAGCTGCAGAAGCCACGCTGTTAGTGATAACCTCGAGGCTCTTAGAGCGCTCTCTTACTGCTACAACGTCACCTGGCTTCACGTGAGCTGAAGGGATGTTGCAAACTACACCGTTAAGAGTGATGTGAGCGTGTGAGACAAGCTGACGTGCAGCTGCTCTTGTAGGAGCTACACCCATACGGTAAACGATGTTGTCGAGACGAGACTCAAGGAGGATGATAAGGTTCTCACCCTTCTGACCCTTCATACGAGAAGCCTTCTCGTAAAGGTTGCGGAACTGTCTCTCGAGAAGACCGTAAGTATATTTTACCTTCTGCTTCTCCTTAAGCTGAGTACCATACTCAGACTTCTTCTTACGCTTGCTAGCGAGACCGTGCTGTCCTGGAGGATAATTTCTCTTCTCGAAATCTCTGTCTGCTCCGAAGATAGGCTCGCCGAACTTACGTGCGATCTTTGTACTTGGTCCAGTATATCTTGCCATAGTATTATCTCCTTAGTTAAATGTTACAAAAATTAAACTTTACGACGGCCCTTAGGACGGCAGCCATTGTGTGGCATTGGAGTAACGTCGATGATCTCTGTAACCTCGATACCTGCACCGTGGATAGTTCTGATTGCCGACTCACGTCCAGCACCAGGACCCTTTACATAAGCCTTA
>JAGKTT010000037.1 GCA_021153285.1 Bacteroidia bacterium | reverse complement strand
ATGATTCCGGCTTGCTGGCTGAAGCCTTCATAGAGGGCGGAGAAGACCTGCCAGGTCTGAGGATTGCCTCCAGGGATGAACCAGGTCGAGACTGCACAGAGGAGGAGTACTGTGAAAATTATGACGTATGTATTGGGAACTTTGAACTTTGACATAATGGGGTAAATAGTATAAAAGATTCTCACGTCGCCCTGTGAGCTCCTCAGAATGATAGAGGAAAGTGCCCTGTGAACTCAGAAGAATGATAGGAATGGATGCTCAAAACAAGAGAATAAAGTCTGGGTTTACGATAGAAGACTGAATATCAGAGATTTAAAGAATATGCCTGCTGCATTACGACAGCAGGCATATTTTGTAAGTATTTAACCTTTAGGGGGTTAGGCGCCACCGCGAGGTGGGAAAATTTATTCAAATACTGACCAGGTACCGCCACCGTTATCCCAAGTACCTTCCTTGACAGTATAGAGATTTGTTCCGTCTGTAGGGACTTTAAGGTCAGCTGTCTGATTCCATTTGTTGGTCCAGTTATTGGCTGTAGCACCTGGATTCATACGGCAGAAGATGATATTTGTATATCCTTCAATTGCTGCCTTATCCATCTCATAGATTCCATCTGAATCAGAATCCAGCATATTTACCCATTTTTCTGGTTTGCCATCCTGAAATGCATATACTGCAAAACGAGCATTGTCAACTTTCCAGTTGCTGTTAGGCTTAAGATAAAGATTATTATCTACAGTCTCTTCAGGCTGGTCATAAGGAAGTTCCTCGAATGGATTGCCATCGATGCCACCATTATACTCACCATAGAAATCAGGAGTGATAGTGATGTTGAATGATGCGTAATCAGTCAGGACATTTTCACCGATGATGTTTGTTCTCCAGTTACGGCGTACAGGAACATTAGGAATGCTGATGGTATTGATTTCACGAGTACCCTGAAGGAATGTGATCTTATATGCATCAAGCTGATCCTTTTCACCGGTAACGGCATCTGCTACAAGAATATAATTCATCGAAAGGTATGAATATTCGTGAGCTGTAGGATAGTCTGCCTTATTGTAGACATTAAGTTTCTGCTGTGGAAGAGCTGCAGCCTTGAAAGTAAATTCTTTTCCTTCTGATGCAACACCTGAGAACAGATCGAGCTTTGTAGCGACATTTGAAAGAGTCACTGAAGTGTTATCGATAACGACTCCGGCAGCCTTAGCAGCATCGATATCATCTTGAGAAGTACCTACATTGATCTGAGCGAATGGACGAGTAAGAGTTACGTTCTCAATACCCATTCCCTTCTCTATATGGAGCTTAGTTACAGCATAGAAAGCATCGCGAGACTCATCATTTGCTGCAAGAGCGTCATAGTTCACTGTTACTACAGGAGGATAAGCAGTATTGATCGAATAATGGCTCTTACCCTCAGCCTGTGCCCAGAATACGAACTCATAGTCCTGACCCTTTACAAGTCTTACTGTCACCTTGGCATTGAGATCAGTCGCTCCCTGGAAGTCTTCGATCTCAGGCTGGAGCTGATCCAGAAGGGCACCATCCTTATAGACATAGAAAAGGAGCTCCTTCTCATATGTATCGGCATAACCGATTCCGGTTCCTTCAGGTGCGGCCTTAGTCGCGATCGCACTCTCTGTGCTGATTGCGAATGTAACCTCTACTTCATCCTGGCTGCTTACCGGGAGGTTTTCTCTCTGGCAAGCATACGCTGCTGCAAGGACGATGACAGCAGCTGCATAGTGGAATAACTTTTTCATTGTTGTGTATTTAAATTTGTTGATCGGCAGCCTCAGGAAGTTTCACCCTCCTGAGACCGAAAATATATTACTTGTACTGTACTTCATCGAAAGAAGGATCCCATCCGGCATACTCACCGTCGAAGTTAGGATCGATAACCACGCTGAAGTCGAATGCCTGAGTAAGGACATCATCAGCGATGAGGTTTGTACGGTAGTTGCGACGTACAGGAACATTCTTGACAACGATATCGTCATTGATTCTTGCTGTGTTGTCATCCTCGAAGAAGTCAATCACAACTTCTACGATTTCCTTCTCAGCACCTGGTACATTTGAAACAAGGATATAGTTCATACCGAGGTAGTCATACTCTGCTTCCTTTGCATCATCCTGATAATAAACTATAAGGGTACCTGCAGGGATAGCGCTTCTCTCAAGAACTACATCAACTGGCTCTGAGGTCTCTCCAGTGAACATATTGAGCTTTGTAGGAGCCTGCTTGACAGTCATAGAAGAACCTGTAACTGTCACACCAGCCTTCTGAGCAAGCCTATAGTCGCGTGTACCGACATTGATCTGAGCGAGAGGACGATAGAGAGTGATTGTCTCATTCTGACCGAGAACAGAGTTGTCGCTTACGTGGTAGTCCTCAAGAACTGCGCACCAAGCATCACGGTAGATATTGTTAGCCTCACCTGCTGCATAGTCCACTGTTACCAATGGATACTGAGCACCAGCCTCACCAGCATTGAAATCCACAGTGTAATAAGGGTTACCTACGTGATCAGCCCAGAATGCGATGTCATACTTCTGGCCCTTTACGAGGACAACAGAAACCTTTGCAGTAAGACCTCTTCCGAACTCCTCAGATACCTTAGCCTGAACCTCTGGAAGATAGTTACCATTTCTGTAGATACCTACCTGAAGGTTCTTGATAAAGTTAGGCTCGTGTCCGATGATAGCCTTTGTAGTAAGATCAGTAGCCGCGATCTCGAAAGTTACCTCTACGAGTTCGCCATCCTTTGCTGCAGAAGCATCAATCTTCTCCTGCTGGCAAGATGCTGCAAACGCCATTGCGAACACTGCAGCTGCAAAATAAAGAATCTTTTTCATAATATTGATTAGTTGTTGTTATTTTGATCAGTCTGTGGCCAATTCTCGATGTATGGAGAATCCTCATCGTAGATAGGAATGATTTCTACTACGAACTGAGCAGGACCTGTAAAGAATTCGCCGATTATGTTTGTACGATAGTTTCTCTGATAAGGAACATTCTCGACAGGGATTACAATCTCAGCTTTGTTATAGTGGAAGATTCCGGTAAGTGTAGGAAGCATTCCCTTTGTCTGAGGTGCGAGAACATAATTCATTGAAACATAGCTATATGTATCTTTATCACCATTAACCTCCAGAGTTTCACCACTTGCTGCAGGAACAGCAGTTGCGTAGAATGCGGCATTAGTCGAACCTGTAGCAGTTCTTTCAAGAACATTCAGTACATAAGGAAGACCTTCGATCTCCACCTGAGAATCCATAGTGAGACCGAGAGCGGTCACCTCTGAATAATCTTTTGCTCCAAAATTGATCTGAGCGAACGGACGATAAAGATCCACCTTTGTAGGAGTCGATACCACCTTGTAACCCTCTACGAGCTGATAGAAAGCATCGCGGTTCTCATCATTGGCCGCTGTGCTATAGCTGTCCACAGTGACAGTCTGTGCCTGAGGATCGAAAGTATAAGGAGCTGCTGGTGCCTGAGCCCAGAATACGATGTCATAAGGATAGTTCTTTACAAGTTTGAGTTCTACAGTCATAGTGAGCGCGCCATTCTCGAATTTCAGAGGCTGGGCATTGTGAAGAAGAAGCCTTCTGTCAGGGTCAATGCCATCGTAGACAGCATAATAAAGATCAGTGGCAGTCTTTCCATCTGAATATGCCTTGGTGGCGATACTTTCAGGAACAGATACAGCAAGAACTGCAACAGCCTCTTCCCCCTCAGGGAGAGACACTGCCGGAGTTTCTTTCTGGCAAGATGCAGCCGCGATCAATCCGGCCACAGCCGCCGCAATCCAAAAAATCTTTTTCATTTGTTTATAGGTTATTTAGTTATTTTTACACTCTAGAAAATACAATTACTCTATCTTACCCCCTGCGACATTATCATCTGCTACAGTTCCACTTTTATGATTACCGAAGATAAGACCGACCTTTCCACCCTGACTTCTAATTATTCCTTTATTAGTATTTGTTGAAAGCGTTCCCAAGCTGAACTCTCCGACTATTCCACCTACATAGTCATTTCCAGCTACATCACCGCTATTCTCAGAAGCACTTAGATTAATAGAGTTACCAGCAATACCTCCTACATACTTAGTACCCGACACATCTGCATAATTATAGCAAAGAGAAACAAATGTCTTATTCTTAGTCTGTTGTCCAACAATGCCTCCAGTATAATACTGACCGGTTACTTTGCCATAGTTACTGCAATTACTTATAGAATAATTACTATAACTGTCACCTACAATACCACCTACATAATTACGTCCTGTTATCTGGCCATAGTTCTTGCAATCCTTGGCTCCACCGTCGCCAGCAATTCCGGCAACATAATCAACTCCGGAGATATTACCTCTATTGACGCAATTCTCAGTGTGCTTGTATATACAGCCACCTGTTATACCGCCTATCCAATCACTTGTACCTGTCACGTCACCAGTGTTGGTAGAATTGATCACATATCCGTCACCAACAATACCGCCGACACTCATTCCACCTATGATATCGGCAGCATTCGAGCAATTGTCAATTACTGCATTGCCTTCAGAGGTGTCACCTGCAATTCCACCGGTGTAACGCGAAGTACTCTGGACAGTTCCGCTTAAAACGTGGACATTTCTGATGACTCCACCTTTACTTGCAACATAGCCGAATACTACACCGGTACGTCCTCCCTTGGTGGAAATATTGACATTATCGAACTTGATGTTCTCTATAATGACTTCATCCTCAGGATGATTATTCGCATTGCTGATGAATCCGATATGCGCTGTCGAAGATGTAGAATTACTTACAATGGTAAGATTGGAAATTGTATGTCCGTTACCGTTGATGAATCCGTCATATGGATTGGCTTTAGAGCCGACAGGCGTCCAATTGCTCTTTCCAGGTTCAGGAAGAGGAAGTTCAATATCAGCCGCGAGGACAAGATTGATTACCTGGAGTGTATTGTCACTTCCAGCGAAAGTTCCCTCGTGAGCCTCTTTTCTCCAGATTTCCAGGCCTTCAGCATTATACACTGTATATGTAGCTTCATTACCGACTACCACTCTCTCATATCCCTCTTCCGGTATTTCTTCTTCATCATCAGAAGAAGGAGGTGGTACAGGGACACCATCATCGATTACAGGGAAATCTGGCTTGTCAAATTCCTCCATAACGATAACCTTTACTTCAGCGATTTCTGTAAGGAAGTTACCGATGATGTTGGTACGATGGTTTCTTTGATATGGAATGTTCTCGACTTCGACTGAAACTGGGATGTCAGATTTGTCGTGAGTGAATGTTGCTGTGACTTTATTAAGGTCCTTTTCCTCTGAGGCAAGGATATAATTCATTGAATACCAGCCATATTCTACACCATTGACTGTATAATACGCCGGATTGGAAGGAACAGCGGATGGAGTAAGAACTGTGGTGCCATCGCCTTCAACCGAACCATTCTGACCATTCAATACAGTAGGAATTCCTGAAATAGACACAGTAGACTTAAGGGACTTATGCACCTCCACTTCCTCCACAGACTTATAATCTGCTGCGAGGAAATTGATCTGAGCGAAAGGACGACGGAGCTCGATAGTACGTGACTCCCCTGCACCGGTGATTGTAATGATCTGCTGCTTATAGAAGGCATCACGGTAATCATCATTTGCCACTCCCTCATAGCTGACTCCGACCTTACCCTCAGTAATGAATGCAGTCAGGTCATAAGCCGGCTGGCCATTCTGAGGATCCTCATACTGAGCCCAGAAAACAAAATTGTAAGGATAGTCCTTGACAAGATCCACATCGAATCCAGCCTTCTTTTCATTCATCTGAACTTTGCCGTTAAGATCAGCCACAGGCTGTCCTGCTTCGTCAAAGGCCGCCCAATATACCCAATTGACAGACATTCCGTCAGCAATCGACTTCGTATCTGCAGCATCGGGAGAAAGGACGGTGATCCAGACCGATTCCTTACCAGTACTCTGGCTCTCTCGCACATTTTCTTTCTGGCACGACACTGCCAAGGCCAAAGCCAGAACAGAGGTCAATGCAATCCAAAAGAATCTTTTCATATAGTTTTAAGTTTTTTATTATCAATATAACTGGCAGCTCCGGGCACGGTCAGGTGCCAGGAGCCGGTTCCGCTAAAGCTGCGGATAAGTTTCAACATACTCGTCATTAAAGCCCTCCATCACGATAAGCTCGACCTTCACATTCTCAGTGAAGAAGTTACCGATGATGTTGGTACGATGATTTCTCTCATAAGGAACGTTATTTACCTCGATGCTTACACCATCCACCTTCTTATCGTGATAGAAGAGACCAGTTACATCTTTTGTATCCTTATCTGTAGCGAGAATGTAATTCATTGAATACCAGCCATATGTAGTAGCCACGCCTGTAGCTGGATCAGTAATGGTATAATACTTATCCTCGGAAGGGATGGCATACTTTGCAAGATTTACAGTAGTACCGGCAGCAGCCTGATCCACAGTACCGTCAATACCGTTGAGAACGGTAGGAAGACCTTCCATAAGAATGGTGGAAGTCATATTGGTATGAAGACCCACAGCCTCTACGGCCTTGTAATCGGCTGCAAGGAAATTGATCTGAGCGAAAGGACGATAAAGCGGAACAGTGTGCACCTCATTATCAGAAACGATTTTGATGATCTGGTGAGCATAGAATGCATCGCGATTCTCGTCGTTGGCATTGCCTTCATAGTTTACTACGACCTTACCATCAGTATTGAATGTGCCGAGGCCGTATGCTGCATTCTGTCCATATTCGTCTCCGACGTGTGCCCAGAAGACGAAGTTATAGTCGTAATGCTTTACAAGAGTCACATCGATCTGAGCGACCTTATCATTGATGACAGCTGTGCCGGCAAGTCCATCGACAGGCTGGCCATAATTGTCAAATGCCACCCAATGAACGATGTTTGCCTTCTTTCCGTCAGAAATAGTTCTTGTCTGGACTGACGGAGTCTGGACAGTGAGAGTAACATTGGCGGTCTCGCCATTGATACCGTCCTGTGGGATTTCTTTCTGGCAAGATGCAGATGCGAACAATCCAGCTATGGCTGCTGCTATCCAAAGAATCTTTTTCATAGTATAGATGTTTTAATTATTTACTTTACCGGTGCGTCGATCACTGTACCTGCAACAGTGAAAGTCACGACTGCATCCTTATACTCACGGGCAGGATCCACGATACCATATCCCACATTCTGAGCCTTTGTGTAAGCAGCCTTATAGAAATCCTCCCCACACTTTGCATTGATGGTAGAAACGTCGTCAATGCTTCCTGTAAGGGAAGCTGCGTGGAAGCCTGTTCCGATACCAGCCGCATACTTACCACCCTTAGCATTGATTGTAGACTTCACGATGGTGATGTCATTGACAGAATTGCTGGCATTAGCAGCGCAATGGGTGTCATAACCCGATCCGATACCTGCACCGAACTGTCCTCCGAAAGCATTGATTGTAGAATTCTCGATATAAATCTTTACGATCTGTCTGTTATCTGCAGAAATGTCGCCTGAATAGCGGCTTCCTCCGATAGCAGCAGAAGCATTTCCTCCGAAAGCCTCAGAAATTGTAGAATTGAGAATAGTAATGTCGGTATTCTGCCAATAGCGGGCACCGATCGCAGCTGCCTTGCTTCCGCCTTCAGCCTTGTTGACAGTCGAACCCTCGATCAGAATCACTGCACCACCGATAGCAGGAGCACCCTCTGGCTCAGACTTTCCGTACTTAGAATCATTTACGAACTCTGGCTGAGGATAACCACCGCGTGCTTCTACCTTAGAAACGTTCTTTATTGTCACCGTAGCGTCAGCGCCACCGATTCCATATCCGTTCACACCATATCCTTCAGCAGTAAGATAATGAAGACCATCAACAACGATGTTACCTTCTCCTCCGATACCGCTTCCGCCATATGCACTATCAACACCAGCTCCACCCTTTGCGATGAGCTCATATCCGGTAACAGTAAGTGTAGAACCAGCAGGTACATCGATGGCATTTGCTGAAGCAGTGAGCTCTGCAGTTCCTACTACAGTCACTTTCACGTCAGCATTTTCTACGATTGAGAGTGCATTGCCTTCGGCAGCATCGATAAAAGTATTATCAAGGACAAGGTCAATATCGCCGCCGACTGTGAAAGGAACAGCAGCCGCACCTACATTGATGATAGTACCTTCAGCACCGACGAAAACCACACCCTCAGCAATCTCAGCAGGGAGATTCCAAGTACCGGCAGAGACAAAAAGCTCTGTTCCTGCAATACGAGCGAGGCTGTCGAGCTTCTTCTGTGTGAACTCCACGCCCGGATCGATGATATTGTAGTCAGGCTTCTCAAAGATCTCGTCGAGAACGATGTTCATAATGGCAATTTCTGTGAAGAAGTTACCGACGATGTTGGTACGATGATTTCTCAAATAAGGTACATTCTTGACTTCGATGCTGCGGTTGATATTGCCGTCAGTATACTGGAAATTTGCAGTGATGCTTGAGAGCATTGCTGGCTCATTACCCTTCGAAGCAAGAACATAGTTCATCGAAACATACTTGTATCCGGCATTATTTACCTCGAGAAGTCTCGGATCGTTAGGAATAACAGCGAGAGTGAAGTTTGCAGCTGCAGTCTCATTGCCCAGAGCCTCAGTAAGGAGGTTAAGAGTATTAGGAACCTGTGCACTTACCAGAGCTGACTCCATTCCTGCGTCTACTGACGTCTGATCGTAGTAGTCTACAACTGACTGGTAATCAGCAGCTCCGAAATTGATCTGAGCGAAAGGACGATAAAGAGTCACAGTCTCCTGAAGCAGTCCGTCTGTTACTTTGAGATTCTGTCGTACTGCATAGAAGGCATCACGATAGTCATCATTTGCCACGCCGTCATAGCTGACTGTCATCTTAGCGTTCTCCCAGTCAAATGCGAATGCACTGCACTGCTGAGCCTGAGCCCAGAACACCACATCATAATTCAGATCCTTAACGAGCTGAAGTCTGATGGTCGCAGTCTTTCCAGATACAGCCACACCTTCAGATGTGTTGCTAAGGCTCGGGATCATCTTACCCTCATCGGTGTAAGTCGCATAGTAAAGGACCAATGCCTTCTCACCGTCAGAGATAGTCTTGGTTCCGATAGTGCCCGGAAGAGCCACCTCGAAAGCGACTTCAGACTTTACTCCGGTCTGCTCGAGCTGATCGGCCTTCTGACAAGCTGCAGCACAAAGCACAGCCGCCAGAATGAAATAGAAAATACGTTTCATAAAGTTACTTTTGTTTTTGTTTCTTTGCAACCCTCAGCCCGGTCAGGGGCTGGGGGTCGAACGTCATTCCCGGAAATGTCGGGAATCTGTATTACTTAGGCTGGACTGTCCAGTTTGAACCAGACTTCACTGCCTGATAGCCTTCAGCTACCCACTGAGAAGGGTCAAACTTGAATGTACCTCCAGTGATGATTACATCACCTGTGTACTCACCCCAAGTGCCCTCAACGATTGGCTTATAATCACGTACAGGATTATGCTCACCGAAATTACCGCCCTTGATATAAACGACAGCATTACCATTTGCACATACATACGAGTTATTAGGATTTGCTCCTGGTGCAAACGAGAAGTCACCTCCCTCAATAGTAATCACAGCCTTATCTTCTGTGTTGCTACCGGCATAGAAAGAATATCTTGATGTTGAACCATAAAGTTTCTGAGCAAGTGAGCCACCCTTGAATGTAATTTCAGCACCATATTTTGCATTAATTCCACCACCAAGAAGATTAGCATTTTCAAACTCAACTGCATAATCACCATCTACAACAAATCCATAATCACCGTTAGTGTTTCCACCAGCCTTAACCTGATGACCAGCCATATCGATAACTAGATCCTTAGCGATATAAGTAGCTTCACCACTTAAATCAACAGCAGAAGTAAGAGTGATCTCGCCAGCATCAGTATTTGATATTGCATTAATGAATGCAGACTTTCCTTCTACAGCAAGTTCTGTCGCATTCTCTGGGAATACTGTGAATCCCTTAGCACCTGATATTGAATATGTTCCGGTAGGAGCTACGGGAGCTTCCTCATCATCTCCTTTAGTGAAAATGATTTGATACTCCTGACCTGCACTCAAAACATTCGCTCCCTCAAGAGCTACAGTGTAAACTGCGGCATCAGTAAGTTCACGAACAACGATAGGGAGGTTTGCTACAACTGTAGCATTCTTAACATTAAGAGTTGCAGTAGTACCGTCTGCGCGAATACCATAGCTATCTACGGCAAAGTTAACATTGCTTACATTAATCTCAGTACTTGTACCGAGAGCGATACCTCTTCCGCTATTCTCAATTGTAACATTATCCACAGTCACACCAGCTGTTCCATAAAGCTGCATCAATGAATGCATACCAGCTACAGTAGTGTTCTTCACAGTGATATCGAATCCCTGACGGATCTTAAGACCAACGACCTTACCATCCTTGCCATCACCTGCAAAAGTACAGCCGTCCACTGTTACATTGTGAGCATATCTTTCAACTGAACCTGTGCTGTTAGACTCGATGAAGTTCAATTCCGATCCTGCGTGCTTGAAATTGATGTTTCTGAACTCAAGTGTCTCAGCACCATTGCTGCGTGCCTGACCGTGAATGAAGAATGTTCCGTCATAAGAATTAGCAGAACCATCGATAATAAGATCTACACCCTCCTTCTGAGTAATGATCACGTTACCCTCGATATCAGCAACGATCTTGATCCAAGTGCTTGCAGCGGCGGCATCAACTGCAGCCTGAAGCTCCTCGAGAGTAGCCACAGCCTGTGTATTCGTCACAACAGCCTCGTTTACAGTATTGTCTGAAAGGTCATCAGTAGAGATCATACGTCCGACGATCTGACCTACATACGGTTCCTTAGGCTCATCGACATACGGAGTATAAGTCTGATCAACAACAAGCTCAATGTTGTTTACAGTATTACCGTTCACAACAGCATTCTTCTGAGCAGTACCGATTACACCACCGATGCAACGATATCCTACAAGATATGCATTTGTTACAGTGTTGCCTGAAACCTCATAGCCATTCTCTCCTACATAACCGATAAGACCACCGACATTGTTTCCTTCGTCATAGATGAATGTACCATTCTGGATCGATGCGTAAGGGATAGAGTTGATTTCAACATTTTCAGCTGAACAGCCCTTAACATTACCATAAATATGACCAACAAGTGCACCGGCATTATAATTACCCTCTACTATAACATCCTTCACATTAAGGTCAGAGATAGAACCCTTAACTCTTCCGAAAAGACCGGCAGTCTCGCTTGTACCATCTTCACCGACTTTCCAGCTGTCACCTCTTACTGCATAATCAGATACAGTATATCCATTACCGAGAATTTTAACAGACTTAGTTGACCAGAGATTGATAGGAAGGAAGCCCTGACCCATCATATCGATATCAGCAGCAAAGCTGATAGTCTTTCCACTGAAGTCAATCTCACCGTTGTTTGACTTCTCTGAGAGCCAAAGGATATGACCTGGCTTCTCTACAGTATAAACACCGTCCACTTCCTTGATTTCCTCAGGAATACCGACTGAAATACCCTCATCATCCTTAAGGAATGACTGGTCGATCACAATCTGAAGCTTAGCGTCAGCCGCAAAGAGGTCACCAATGATGTTTGTACGGTAGTTCTTCTTCAATGGAACATTAGCAATAGCGTGATGAACTGGAACATCCATACCGAGATCAAATGTAGCCTCCACGCTTACAAGATCGCTGTCCTTAAGCATAAGCATATAGTCCATTGCGATCCAAGTATACTCGCCATTCTCAGTTACGAGCATCTCATCCTCAGTTGCAATGCCTTCAGCCTCGAAAGTTACAGCACCAGTCTCATTCTCACCGACACCGTCAAGAGTGTTGAATGAAGTAGCGAGACCTGTCACGGTAACCTTTGTTTTACCCACTTCAACAGGACCGAAAGATGTAGCCATCTTCGATGCACCGAAGTTAAGCTGTGCAAAAGGACGGTAGAGAACTACAGTCTCGTTGATAGCACCGTTAACCTTGATAGTCTTTACTGCGTAATATGCATCATACTCGTCATTATTGCCATCTGGCTCCATAACACTGTAATCCACATTTACATTCTTAAGAGTTTCCCAGCTGTAAGCACCGCAGTCCTTATCCTGAGCCCAGAAAATGAAATTGTAAGTCTGGTCAGCAACGAGTGTGAGCTCGACATTAGCCTTTCTGCCGGAAACAGCAGTAGATTCGTACGGAGTAGTACCGTCTTCCATATAAACAGGAAGCTTTTTACTCCAGTCTGAATTCCAGACCTCGAAGTAAACGATGTCAGCATTCTCAGCCTGAGCGATAGCTCTGGTCTGAGGAGCTCCTGGAACTTCTACAGAAAGAGTGACTACAGCCTTGCCGTCTTTAACGACATTCACCGGTTCCTTCTGACACGACGCAGCAAAAATTCCAAGTGCTGCAGCTGCAAAGAACAATAATCTTTTCATAATGTGTTATAATTAAATGAATAATTGTAGCACCTCCTGACGCGGTCAGGCCTCAGGAGGCTATATCAGTTATTAGAGATGATAAAATGCTTTAAATTCTGCAAGAGTGAATTCTGTACCGTTTGCAATAACCTTGTTTACAGTACCGTCTGCAATCTTGATCCACTCTGAAGTGAACTTAGCGTGATTCACTGCATTCGCATCAAAAATAAGGGTATCAACCTGAGCACCGGCCGCAATGTGGAGCTGTGTCCACTGTCCAGTACTACCGTGAGTATTGATTGTTCCGACCTTAGAACCGTCATTAATGTAGAGACCTCTCTTTTCACCATTTGGATGGTTCGAAGCAATACGAGCAATGTACCAGTTCTCGATTGTGTCGATTTCAGCGCCATTAACTATCATTGTTCCCTGCGGAGACTTACTTGTCGAACCAACAAGGCCATACTTTCCACCGTTAAGGGTAGTAACACTGTAATTATATGTCATAAGGTCATATACTGGAACACTTGCTGTCTCATACGAAGACAACTGTGTTCCATAAATATTACAGTTATTAAGAATAGTCTCACCGTCGCAGAAAAGAGCCTGAGCAGAAACTTGAAGATTCATTACCGCTGCATCAATAATCTTAACATTATCCAAAGTAGTTGTAAACTTCAAGCCTTGCTGGCTGGATGGAGCACCGTGCCAATATCCGGTAGCCATAAATGGGAATTCTCCTGTAAAGGTTATATCTTTCACTAAAACTGCGCTATTATTTGCTGAAGAGAATGTAGTATAGTTCGTCTGATTACTCATATCAGAAATATCATCGGCAACAAACTTAACTGTAGCGCCATTACCGTCTACCACATAAGGCTGGTCAACGTCTCTGTTATCACAGAATGGTTGTCCGTCGAAAAGAGTGATATTACCAGAAAGTTCCATAGTAAGTACACCATTCACAGTAGTCCACTCCGGAAGATAAAGGTTTACATTTTCTACAATATTGTCGTGAGGAGCGATGAATCGTGAGTCAGCAGAAAGACGTCCTGCGATTTCACCGACATTGGCAGCCTTATCGCCATAATAATTAGTAACCTGATCGACAAGGATATAGACATTCTTAATCTGGTTTCCATTGACATCTACACCGTACTGAAGGGTACCGATGAGACCACCAAGGTTACGGTATCCTTTGACTACAGCACCATCCACTACGTTACCTGTATAATAATATGTTGCCTTTCCATTCTCTGAAGCATAACCGACAAGAGCACCAACGTGGTTACCACCGTCGAAGCTTCCGTTTGTAGCATATGGAACTGAAGTTACTGTTACGTTCTTAGCCGAGCAATTTGTAACATTACCATAGATCGAACCTACAAGAGCACCAGCCTTGTACTCACCCTCAACTGTCACATTTTCCAGATGGAGATCAGAGATACTTCCCTTAAGGTTACCGAAAAGACCTGCAGAGTTATTACCTGTCTCCCTTACGATAAAGTTAAATACCTTGTGACCGTTTCCAAGAACCGGAGTTCCGTTGGTCTGAGAACTTGAAGCATTGATAGGGTTGATACCCTGACCCATCATATCGATATCAGCATCGAAACTGATAGTCTTGCCTGCAGCAAAGTCCTTCTCCTGAATAGCAAGCCAAAGTACGTTACCGGCTGTCTTGATAGAATAAGTCTTAGTTTCATCATTGTATGCAGGCTCCTCTGGAACACCGACGGTGAAACCGTTATCTGGCTTCTGGAAAGTAGGATCGATAACAACTGTAAGAGCAGCACCTGATGTGAAGAGTTCACCAAGGATATTAGTACGGAAATTCTTCTTCAATGGAACATTAGCGATAGCGTGTTCGACAGGATTGTCCACACCTGCAACATCAAAAGAGGCAAGAACCTCTACCATTGACTGAATTCCCTCCATAAGCATATAGTCCATAGTGATCCAAGTGTACTCTACACCATCTACCTTAAGAGGCTCAGATGAAATGATACCATTAGCCTTGAAAGCCACGCTTTCTGCCGCAGCATCCTGTCCAATACCCTCCACAGTATTGAATGTAGTGGCAAGTCCTGACACCTTGATCAAAGTCTCTTCCACAGTTACATCACCAAAGAGAGATTGCATCTTAGATGAACCGAAGTTAAGCTGCGCAAAAGGACGGTAAAGAGTAACTGTTTCCTTGATCGAACCACTGACAGCAATCTTCTTTGTAGCATAGTATGCATCAAAAACATCGCTGTTGCCATTAGCAGCAAGGACATCATAATTAATTTTTACAGTCTTGAGTTCAGATACATCATAAGCACCACAATTCTTGTTCTGTGCCCAGAAGATAAAGTTGTAAGTCTGGTCTGTGATGAGTGTAAACTCTACAGTAGCCTTCTTGTTCTGCACTGTTGCATAGTTTACATCATCTGCATCGATCGGATAAAGTTTTGTGCTCCAATCTGAGTTCCAGATTTCATAGTACACGATGTCAGTCTGACCTGCATCTGAAATAGCCTTTGTCACAGGTGACTCAGGGACATCCACTGTCAGAGTAACTACAGCCTCTGAACCGTTGGACTTCTGGATCTCCTTCTGACACGAAGCAGCTGTGAGCATTCCCGCTACAGCGGCCGCAATCCAAAAAATCTTTTTCATAAGTTTGAAATATAGTTGTTCTTATTAAAAAATTTCTTTTACTGTTGTACCTGTACAAGCTGTCCGCCTGAGATGTTGTCGTCTGCGATGGTAGCAGAGGTATTCCTACCCACAAGCAGGCCTACATATGTATTCTTGACATAATATACATCACCTTTGTTCTCATTCTGCGACACCGTACCTTCCGTCATATATCCGATCAGACCACCTACCTGATCATTACCCTGTACACGTCCTTCGTTATATGATGAAGAAACAGATGCTGTACCAGTAACATATCCTGCAAGGCCACCCACAGAAGTATTTGTTGATGTCACCTCAGCATAATTCTGACATCCGGATATTGCGGCACCGGCCAATCTACCTACAATACCTCCAACATTAGTAGAAGTGGATACCACCTTGCCTCTATTGGTACATTGTTCAATATCGACACTCGAGTAACCTGCAATACCTCCTGTATTCTGCCATCCAGTAACAGATCCCGAATTTTCACATGATGACACTTTGCCACCTTCAATATAACCGACAATACCTCCCATATAATGCTGTCCGCTGACATTTCCGGTATTAGTACAGTTAGAGATGTCCTTTTTAGAATAACCTGAAATTCCACCTGTCTTACTTTGATTACCGTGATTGGTTACATTACCAGTATTCGTACAATCTATAGCACCACCAGATCCAGTAATACCACCTAGATAATTCTTACCGTTTACATTTCCCGTATTATGAGATGAAACTACATCTCCGGAGCCGGTGATACCTCCAACGTAATCTCGTGTGCATCCGTTACTTACATCGGCTAAATTCTCAGAGTATGAAACATTACCTGAACCGGTTATTCCACCAACATATTCGTTTATACCTGTTATGCGAGCTGTATTCTTCGAGTATGTCACATCCCCTCGTCCTGCAATACCACCGACACTATATTTTCCAGATATAACAGCGGCATTAGTACAATTTGTCACTGAAACAGATGAATGTCCGACAATACCTCCTGTACAAGATTCAGTATTTGTAACAACACCACTTAGAACATGACAATTATCAATTGTTCCAGAATACAGATATCCAGCCACTGCACCTGCATAATCTTTATTAGCATCTATATTTACATTGCTAAACTTTAAGTTCTGAATCGTTCCTTCAGCCAAAGCTCCTATGAAACCTGTTCCTTTGGTTCCTGTAAGAACTGAAAGATTAGTGATTGTATGGCCATTTCCATTAACATCACCCTTGAATCGATAGTCATTATTTCCTATCGGAGTCCAGTTTGATTCACCTTCAGCAACCACCGGCATAGTGATATCAGCCTGGATATCAAGGTTCACAACTACATACTTTTTATCAGTTCCATAGACACAACCCTCAGATGCCTCTGCGTGCCAAGCCATAAGACCATCATATGAATAAACTGTGTAGAGAATCTCAGAACCAATCAATTCACGGGTATAGTCAGTCGGTGAAAGGACGATTTCGGTTCCGTCATCGACGTTGCCTGTCACAATGTCTGGTGAGAAGGCAGAATCCTGACCTCCGACAAATGCTCCGACACTTGTGTATCCCTCTGCAGCACCAGCGTGAGTGTTATATGTAACTATAGCCTCTTCGTTATATCCGACGATACCACCGACCTTGTCCTGTCCGGAAACTGAGCCGGAGTGAACATTGTCTGTAACTGTACCCGCATCAGCGAATCCTACGATACCACCGAGGTATGAAACGCCGGTAACCGTTCCCTTGTTCTCCGAACCGGAAATTGAGTGTGCCGCGTCATACTTGGCACCAGAGATACCTCCCACACTCTGATTTCCGGCTACATCGCCATAGTTATCACAGTCGGTCACGGTCATAGACGAACCAGCAATACCACCGACATAATCCTTACCGAACACTGCACCAGAATTATCGCAATCTGTGATTGTCTTAGACGAACCAGCAATACCTCCTGCGTAATCACCAGTAGCAGACACATTACCTGAATTTACGCAATCGCTTACAATGTCAGCTGTTACCGATCCGGATATTCCACCTACATATGACGTACCACTGACATTCGCAGAATTAGTACAGTCCTCAGCACCGCCAGATGCAGTAATACCTCCAATATAAGACTTTCCAGAAACTGCACCTGAGTTAGTACAACCTGTTGCATTTCCATTACCGGTTATACCTCCGACGTTATTATCAGAACCTGTTACTCTTCCCGTATTGTGGCTATCTGATACATTACCTGAACCAGTGACGCCTCCAACCCACTTTTCTCCCTGGACAGTTCCTGCATTGGTAGACTTATCTACGGTTCCTGCTCCAGAAATTCCACCGACATAGTAATTACCTGTTCCAGCAAAAGTAACACTAGCAAAGTTCTTTGAATTAGTGACATTGCCCTGTCCCACACATCCTCCAATATATCTTTTGTAACCTTTGACTGCACCATAATTCTCACAATTAACAACATTGGCATTACCAGCAATACCTCCTACATGGCCCCAGTTTGAAGATGTGTAATTTTCATTTCCTTCTACAGTCGCACGATTGACACATCCTGTAATGGTCTTACCGCTACCAACAATTCCACCGACATAAATATGTGAAGCATATACTGAGCCACCTGAAACATTACAATTCTCAATATTTACTTCAGCAATACCTGCAACAGAACCTACGCGAGATGTACCGCTGATATTAACATTAGCGAAATTCAGATTCTTTATTGATCCAGATTTTATATATCCGATAAATCCAGTTCCATCAACATTGCTGTGTATGGTAAGATTATAAATGGTATGATTCTTACCGTCAATATTGCCACTATAATAATTACCATGATATTGTCCTGAGTAATTTCCTATAGGTGTCCAGTTGGACTCGCCGTCAGCCACGGTAGGAAGAACGATGTCTGTCTCGAGGGTAAGATTACAAGCATAGTTTTCCTCCACTGACTTATGAGCCTCAGCTACCCAAGCCTCGAATCCCTTCTGAGTGTAAACGATATATGAAACTGTAGTGCCGTCAACAGTTCTGGTGAAATCGTTATTCTCAAGGATATCAAGACTACCGGTATTGACATTGCCGGTTACAGTATCAGGAGAATAGGATGGATTCTGACGACCTACGAAGTATGCAACATTAGTGTAGCCTGAGATTTTACCTGAGTTTGTATTATGGACTACATTAGCGTTTTCATTAGATGCCAGGATAGCAGCTACTCTATCTTCACCTGCGATATTTCCGCTATTGGTATTTTCAGTCACGTTACAGTTATATGTGCCTGATATAATCGATACAATACCGGAAACATAACCTACACCGGAAACATTACCCTTATTTTCATTTCGGGCAAGAGCTGTGTTGTTGTATCCGCTTCGAGAAGAGAGTTGGGATGCAATACCTGCTACATACTGTTCACCTTCGATTACACCTTCGTTGACACAATCGGCCAAAGAATTACTACTATAAGAAATAATTCCTGCTACATAATCTCTACCCTTGATGTTACCCTTATTTGTACAAGCACCGAGATTACCGAGATAACTGCTACTATTGCTACAAGTAATACCTGCAACATTGTCACGTCCGGTAATATTACCTTCATTGTGAGAATAAGTAGAATTACCATTAGCTGTTATACCTGCAACACTATCGACACCAGTAACATCACCATAGTTCTGATTTTCTGATGTATTGCCATATTTATAGATAGCATATACTCCAGCCACATAACTACCTGTACCTGTCACATTGCCTCTATTGATACTCTTAGTGGCGTAAGCGTGTCCAGAGATACCGCCGACATATGATGCACCTGCCACTTCTGCAGCATTAGATGAGTTACTTACTCCACCGTAATTTTTTGAATATCCGAGAATACCACCGACATTATCACCGGTCGCAGTAATCTTACCGCTGAGAATATGACAGTTATTGACCTTACCGTCATTAGTTACCTGTCCTATTACAGCACCTACATTCTTGGCACCGCTGACATTGACATTGGCAAACTTGAGATTCGAAACAACATTACCACCATTGCTTGCAGCACCGATGAATCCGACATTCGAGCCACCGCTGATAGTAAGGTTAGAGATAGTGAAGCCTGCACCGTCGATGATTCCGTTGTAAGGGGCAGATGTCGTACCCAGCGGAGTCCAGTTCGAGCTGCCTTCCTCTACAACAGGAAGCTCGATATCAGCCGCGAGGAGAAGATTCACCTTGTCTGACTTCTTGTCCACTGCGTTCTGGTGAGCCGCGGCACGCCAAATCTCGAGACCTTCAGCTGTGTATACTGTATAAGTCGTAACCTCAGGCTCGATCTTTACGGTAAAGTCCTGATCTACAACGATAACCTTGACGATACACTGGTATGTATTGCCTGACTGTGTTGTAGAAGATTCGTCAAGCCATCCGAAGATACCTCCGAGCTTGCCTTCCTCAGTACCGAAGACATCACCGAAGTTAGAGTTGTTCTCAAGAGTACCATCCTCGATACCTCCGACAATACCTCCAGCATATACACCTCCAGTGACCTTGCCCTGGTTCTTGTTGCCGGTAACCTGTCCGTTAGAACCACCAAGGATACCACCGATGTAATAACCTGATCCAGTGACAGTTCCAGTGTTGGTACAGTCGATGGCGTTACCAAATCCACCGATACCTCCCACATAGTATGTAATGGTAGATGTTATGACTGAAGCCGAGTTGGTACATCTGATGGCTGTGCCGCCGAATCCCTTGCCTGATCCGCTTGCTCCTTGGTCGAATCCAGTCTCGAATCCACCACCAAAGAGACCTCCGCAAGGTCCGCCACCGATGCCGGAAACGCTTCCTCCCTTGACGTGACAATCCTTGATTATATACTTCTTATGACCATATCCTACAACAGTACCTGTTCCGTATTTATTAGACGAAAGGATATGTACGTTTAGGATAAGATTGATCTTTCTGTCTGTGTCATCAAGGGCATCCTGATGAGCCGCCTGTCTCCAAGCCTCAAGTCCTTCCGGAGTAAATACTGTATATGTGAGATCATCACCGTCCTGAGTAATCACAAAATTTGGAACAGGTGTTTCTCCACCTTCTTCCGAACCACCTTCATCACCGACAATATTGTCTGGAGTCTGGAATTTTTCATCGACGACGATCTTGAAGAAAGCCTCAGAAGTGAGGAGGTCACCGATGATATTGGTTCTGTAGTTTTCTTTGATAGGGACATTATCGATAGAAAGCTCGACTTCACCATGAGTGGTGTGGAATTTCATATCCACCTTCACATTGTCGGAATTACCGTTCACGATGAGATAGTTCATTCCGAGCCAGTAGTATGAAGTATTGTTCACTTCAAGAATCTTCTTTACTGCATCTTCATCACCGTTCGGTGTGATGTTCTGCTGGAAGTGAACTTCGCGGGATCCTTCACCCTCACCGGTAATGGTATTGAAGGTGTCAGCAATACCGTAAGCTGTTACTTCTGAATAATTTACCTTAAGAGATTCTGTAAGATTCAATGAAGATACGTCGTAAGTTTCTGTTCCGAGATTCAGCTGCGAGAACGGACGGTAGAGAGTGATGGTTTCCTCTATTGAGCCCGATACGTGGATGGTCTCATGCGCGAAGAAGGCTGCACGGCTCTCGTCGTTGGCCTTTTCGTCATCATATGTCCTGATGCCGACACGGCGAAGGTCAGACACATCATAGTGCTCTTTACCTTCCTCAGGGTCCACCTGAGCCCAGAAAATGAAGTTGTATGTCTGATCAAGGATCAATGACAGGTCAAGTGTGAATACACCATCTCCGTCAGTATCCCTCTCCGAGCCTTTGGCAAGAGGCTTTGCTGCATCGAGAATATCCTCAGGATATATCTCCCAATGGAGAATATCGATATTGGACGCATCTGCAATCGCCCTTGTCTGCTGATCGACTGTCTGGAGCGTCAAGCTGACCTTTGCACCACCATCATCGATGCCGTCAGTGATCTCCTTCTGGCAAGAGCCAGCGGAAACCATCAAAGCCGCCATCGCTGCAAAGCTGATAAACTTTCTAAACATCTTCATTGTATTTATCTTTTTTCTCTGGCACCCCGCAGCGCGGTCAGGCGCTGTGGGGCGAACTAGGGTTCTCTACCGGATCCATCGCTTCTATATACGCGACGAACCGCCTCAACAGTCGAAACTGCGGGCGGAACGAAAAGAAAGATAAACTAAATATTAAAAAGGGAATGTCAGCCATTGTTCAAAGATGGCCGAATCAGATTTAATCTTTGCCATTTCTTCATCAGAAAGTTTTTTCCCTTCATTCTCCTTTCTGATTCTCATAAACCTATCAGCATCCTTTCCATAAAGTGTAGGGGTCGGGGCAATCGGTGTAGCCATATAGTCTTATTTTAATCGGTTAATATCAAAATACATAAGTCGTGTGGGGTAATCCTGTCCACTAACCTTATCACATAGATAATCAAAGCCATTCTTTTCATAAAACCCGACAGCCTTAGATAAAGCATCTACCGTCAGATAAGCACAGCCTGTTCTACTTCTGGATTTGAACAGATTCTTTAAATAATTCATAACTATAGTTCCAATCTGTAATCCTTGATAACTTTTATTTACGGCCAATCGTCCAATTTTAACAGCCGGATAATCTCTTCTGTGCTTACTTCTGGGAAAATTCCGTTTGATTTTCCTCCAGACTGATTTAGTAGATTCATTTAGCGAAATCTTATCATTTGCCAATGAAAAATAAGCGACAATGTCATCTTCGTTCTCAATAAGATAGGTAACGGCTAATAATCTACGCTGATAATCTTTTGCGTCCTTTAAGAGAAATTCATTAAGGTCATTATCCCCACAATCAAAATGCTTAAAATGATATTCATCATCAAGTCTGACAATCCTCATAGCCTGAATCTTTTGCTCAAAGCCCATCTAAATAATATTAAATGTTAAATATTCTCACATCTCATCATAGGTGAGCTCTGTCCCACATATGAAATGTTCATCGCAAAAGTATTAAAGGCAAAGCATATCATCAATACGGCGGAGTATAAATCTTAGACTCTGACGATTAACTTTTTCTCTTTCTTATGTCTTTTTAACTTTTTTTATGTCAGTAAAATCTTTTTTATGTACTTCACAGCACAATTCTTTCTTTTTCGTTTCCAGTATGTCAAAGAACTTTCTTGGCAACCCCAAGCCCGGTCA
>JAGKTT010000086.1 GCA_021153285.1 Bacteroidia bacterium | reverse complement strand
GAGAATCCCATAAAGGCCATCGCAAGAATACCCGCAGTAACCAAAGCGATAGGAATTCCCTTGAACTCTTTAGGAACATCATTGAGCGCAAGCTGCTCGCGAAGACCGGCAAAAAGTACCATTGCAAGACCGAAGCCAAGCGATGTCGCGAATGCATATACAGTCGCCTCTCCGAGGTTCATCATACCGTCAGCGGCAGCCGCGAACGGTGATGACTTCTGAACCACTGTGAGAGCCACACCGAGAACGGCACAGTTGGTTGTAATCAGCGGAAGGAAAATACCCAGAGCCGCATAAAGCGAAGGACTGATCTTCTTGAGCACGATCTCCACCATCTGCACGAGAGCAGCGATCACCAGAATGAACGAAATGGTCTGAAGGAACTCAAGTCCGAACATTGCCAGAAGTGAATTCAGAAGATAAGTCACCACAGTAGCAAGGGTAATCACGAAGCATACAGCCATTGACATACCCGCAGCAGTACTGAGCTTGTTAGATACGCCGAGGAACGGACATATACCAAGGAACTGTGAAAGCAGGATATTGTTTACAAATATCGCTGAAATGATGATAAGTATATATTCCATAATTACTCAGCCTTTTTAGTTGTCAGTTTTCTGAAGATCACGATGAGATAGCCAAGTGCAAGGAAGGCTCCCGGAGCAAGCACGAATGCAAGGATACCGTCACCTTCAATAAACTTGAATCCGAATGCAGAGCCGCTTCCGAGGATCTCACGTACAAGTCCAAGAACTGTAAGAGAGCAGGTGAAGCCGAGTCCGATACCGATACCGTCAAGAGCCGAATCACCCACGCTGTTCTTGTTTGCAAATGCCTCGGCACGTCCGAGAACGATACAGTTCACCACGATGAGCGGAATGAAAAGACCGAGTGTCTCATAGATATCCGGTACATAAGCCTGCATTACGAACTGAAGAAGAGTCACGAAGGTAGCGATCACCACTATGTATGAAGGGATACGCACCTTGTCCGGAATATATGCTGCTATCGCTGAGATAACGATGTTCGAGAGAATGAGGACGAATGTTGTAGCAAGTCCCATACTCATACCGTTGATAGCCGAAGTGGTAGTGGCCAATGTCGGACACATACCCAGAAGGAGGACGAATGTAGGGTTCTCCTTGATGAGGCCTTTAGTTATAAGCTGAAATTTTCCCATATTCTGTTCCTCCATTATTTAGTTTCCTCGACTTCGCTCGGAATGACAAGGGTGTCATTAAGTAACATAGGAGTCTGACCGATAGCCTGGAATACCTTGGCTGCGAGTGCAAGACCGTCAGTGTATGCACGGGAAGTGATGGTAGAAGCTGTAATGGCATCCACATCACCGCCGTCCTTCTTCACTGCAAGATTCTTATGAGCAGGATCGAAACCCTTGAACTGCTCTGAGAAAGCTGGCTCAACACACTTTGCACCAAGACCCGGGGTCTCAGCCTGTGATAGAACCTTTGTATTGCAGATAACACCGTTTACATCGAAGCCGACCTTGATCACGATAGGGCCACCGAAACCTACAGGAGAGACATTGATGGCACAACCTACCGTATTGCCCTGCTCATCGTAAGCAAGATTGTACGCATAAGACGCACCCTCAAAATCCACTGTTCTTTCCTCTTCAATGGTTACAGCCGTTTCAGGAAGGACTTCCTTGATAGCTGCCTCGTTCTTGGCTGCTGCCGCTGCGGCAATCGGCTCTGCAGTAAGCGCATATACGCCTGCAAGAAGGCCGGAGCAGACAAGACAGATGGCCAGGAGGCAGATTGTCATATTCTTGAATGATGATTGTACTGCCATATCAATTACCTCCCGTACTTTTTAGAGTGGCACCATTTGTTGATCAAAGGAACCACAGAGTTCATAATGAGGATAGCGAATGACATTCCTTCAGGGTAAGCACCGAAGTAGCGGATCAGCATTGTGATGATACCTATACCCACACCGAAGATGATGCCTCCGACATTGCTCATCGGTGAAGTCACATAGTCAGTAGCCATAAAGATGGCACCGAGAAGAAGACCTCCGGTGATTGCTGCAATACCGCCTTCCTTCACGGCTCCAAGAGGAGTCGCACCTGAAAGAGCGTCAATACCGCCGCCGATGAATCCCTGAGGTCTTGTCCAGTCAGTCATATATGTCGGGAAGGAGATCAGAAGGAACACGCGACCCACGATAGCAGGGTTGAAGAGATTCTGACCAAGTCCTCCGAATGTCATCTTAGCCACACCGATAGCTACTACAGCTCCGATGAATGACTTGGTGGAAGTCTTCGTATGAAGATGGGGTGAAGGTGAAACCAAAAGTTTTTCCATATTGTCTTATTTTCTAGTTCTGATTATTCTGATGACGTCGTCCTTGGCGATGCGGATGATGTCCAGAAGCGGAATGTTCGCAGGACAGCTGTAGAGGCAGCAGCCGCACTCGATACAGTCCTGTACAGCATTCTCCTCCAGTTCGTCAGTCATATTGCGACGAGCATATTTCTGAAGAAGGAAAGGTTCAAGACCCATCGGACAAGCCTCCGCACATTTACCGCAACGGATGCAGGCTGACTCGACTCCACGCACTGTCTGCTCGGCTGTCAGATAAAGAAGCGATGAAGAGCCCTTGACAGTTGTGGCTTCCATATTGGCGATAGCCTTACCCATCATAGGACCACCGCTGATGATCTTTGCAGCCTGCTCAGGAACTCCTCCGGCCACTTCAGCTATATATGAAAGAGGCATACCGATGCGGAACTTGTAGTTGTGCTGCTTCTCCAAAGGGAGGCAGTCGCCGGTAATAGTCATCACATTGGTAATGAGAGGGATATTCTTCTGAACAGCTTCATATACAGCGAGAGATGTAGCCACATTCTGAACCACCGCACCCACATCGATAGGAAGTCCCATTGACTTTACCTGACGTCCCATCACTGCGTCGATGAGCTGTTTCTCACCTCCCTGCGGATATTTCTTCTTGAGAGTCATTACGGAGATACCGTCATATCCCTTGGCTGTCTTCTGAAGCTCTGCAACAGCAGCCGACATTGCCTGGATCGCCTCCGGCTTGTTCTCTTCGATGCCGATCACAGTCCTGCATCCTCCGAGAACCTGCTTCATAATTGCAGCACCGACAACGATTTCCTTGCTGCGCTCGATCATAATGCGGTTATCAGAAGTAAGATAAGGCTCGCACTCCGCACCATTGAGTATGAGACACTGGGCCACTTTACCCGGAGGCGGGCAGAGCTTCACGTGTGCAGGGAATGTCGCACCACCGAGTCCGACAACTCCGCACATCTTGATCTTCTCAAGAATTGCCTTATTGTCTTCAGGAATAGCCGTAACCAGAGTATCAGAAAGATCAGCACCTTCGATCCACTCATCACCCTCCACATCGATCTCGATATGAGTCATATTGTTTCCTGCCAGATCCTTGCGAGGTCCTACTGACTTCACAGTACCTGAAACAGAAGAGTGCACATAAGCAGAAATGAATCCGGCCGGCTCAGCAATTACCTGACCGACCTTCACAGTGTCACCTGCCTTCACGATAGGAGTAGCAGGAGCACCAAGATGCTGAGCTACAGAAATGAAGACCTTCGATGGAAGAGGAAGAACCTCGATCTTGCAGTCCTTTGAAATCTTGCTGTCGCTCGGGTGGATACCACCTATTGAAAATGTCTTCATCATAGTCCTATTCCTCCTTCGGTTTGTTTTCAGCTACAGGAGCGGCTTCAGGCTTTGGAGCGGCAGAAGCAGCTTCAGGCTTAGGTTTCACAACAGGGAAGTTCACGGCGTGGATAGCTCCTGTAGGACATTCTGCTACACATTTCTTGCAAAGTTTGCACTTTGTAAAGTCAATGTAAGCAAGATTGTTCTCCACAGTGATTGCCTCGAACGGGCAGACCTTTGCACATTTGCCGCAACCGATGCAGGCAGCCTTGCAGGCCTTGCGCGCAACAGCACCCTTGTCCTTGTTCACGCAGGATACGAATACTCTCATATTTCTGCGTCCCTTGTTACGGAGTTCGATGACAGCCTTCGGACAAGCCTTCACACAGGCGCCACAGGCAGTACATTTCTCCTCATCCACTACAGGAAGACCGGTAGCGGGATCCATAGAAATAGCGCCGAACTGGCAGGCAGCCACGCAGTCGCCACATCCAAGACAGCCGAAAGAACAGCCGGTGTCTCCGCTGTAAAGCGCAGCCTTGACGCGGCAGGACTGATATCCGCCGTACTCGTTGGTACGAGGACGGTTCTCGCAAGTTCCGTTGCAACGCACTACAGCCACCTGAGGTTCCTTGACAGCCACCTCAACGCCGAGCACGGCAGCGACCTTCTGCATTCCATAAGCGCACCGAGGATGGTGAGGATTGCAATAGTCCAGATGATAGTTTGTGTCATTATAGGTATAATTTAGTTGATATAAAATTCAAACTGATCCGACAGTCTGTCCTTCAGAAGCCAGATGACGAAATAATACACTCCGACGCCGGCAATGGCGATTCCACCCCTGAGGAACTCATTTTCAACAACAACCGACAAAGATAATATTAAAATCATTAATACAGCCAATGGAATCACATAAGATATCCACACGGCCTTGAGTCCCATTGTCATTTTAGTCTTCACCTGTACGATATCCCCCACTTTCTTCGGTTCATATGGGTCTGTAGGGACCATTATGATCTTCTCTTCCATTTCCGACATACCGCAGAGCCCCTTCGCGTGGCACTCCGAGCACGCCGAAGAAACCATTATCTCCACAGTCGTGAAATCCGGATTGGTCTCTATTACCTTTCCGGAATGTACAATCTCATTTTTCTTAGCCATAATATCATTTCTTTTTCAAAAGAGCCTCAAACGGATATTTGAGTCCTTCATATCCGGTCATACGGCCGGTCGCGATTCCCACAAGAAGCGGGGCCTCGAAATACACAGGAAGCCTGTTCTGGTCATCCGACACCCATATCAGCATATCCTCCTCCCCTTTGAAGACCTCGCCTTCAAGCAGCTTCGCCGCAAACTTTATTGTCCTGATGGTTCCCAATCCCTTGACTTTCAATGTCTCCCGACCGTACAATATGAAGTATACATTATACACATCATCGTCAATTGCAAATGTCATCGGATATCTCTTCCCAGGTTCCACAGCATCGAAGTCCATATTCCTGGCGAAATAAAACAATGCCGGCAGATCGAAGGTGCAGGGAGTCAATGCCAGCTGCATTGACCTCATTCCCCTTTTCGAAGAATATAGGTCAGCTGCAATATAAGGCTCCGGCCCATCCCATTTATAGTGATATGTATTCTTCGCTTCGTATCCGCCTTCATAGGTATCCCTGGAGAATTTCAAAGGACGAAGACCGTCTCTGGTAAAGCACGACTTGAAATCCTCTCTTACTTTGAAGAAGAGGTCGAACATCTTCGTCGTCTTTCCGTAAGCAGAACAAAGAAAAGCCTTATATCCGTTGTAGGTCAATGAGTCCAGTGTGACAGTGGCATAACCGACATCCGTATTGATCGCTCCCCATTTATAGTGGAGGACAAATTCCATCTTCTCTCCCGCCTTGAAGGCCAATGCATCTTCCGTCACAGCCATCACAGGCACACAGGACGTACCTTTCAAATCAAGATTCTCCTGTGCGTGCAGCTGGCAATATGCCAGACACATACACAGGAGAACAATCAGATTCTTTATAACATTCATTGCATCAAACATATAAGTCAGATGCTACATAAATTCATCATTCGTGCCGAATTCATTCATCGGCATATGCTGCGAAGGAGCCGGTCCGAAAGGGACATCATCATTCATCGCAGAAGCGACAGGCATAGAATTAGCCTGGTTTACAAGGCTTTCCTGTTCATCGACGAAACGTACCTCATCGTGGCGGAACCTCATATCAATATCGGCAATGGAACCGTTTCTATGCTTTGCAATAATGATCTGCGTCCTACCCACATCATCAGGATTCTCTGAGAGTCCCTGATAGTCATATCGATGAATGAAGATAACCATATCGGCATCCTGCTCGATTGATCCCGACTCTCGCAGGTCGCTCAACTGAGGACGACGGTTGCTGCCCTGACGGTTTTCCGACTGACGCGAAAGCTGTGAAAGTGCGATTATAGGCACATTCATCTCCTTGGCAGTAGCCTTGAGAGTACGGGAAATGGCTGCTACCTCCTGCTCACGCATACCACGAAGCTCCGAAGGTCCCTGCATCAGCTGAAGGTAGTCGACAACAATCAGTCTCACACCCTTCTGCTTCACAAGTTTCTTTACCTTTGACCTGAACTCCATCACAGGAAGCGACGGAGTATCATCGATATATATCGGAGCCTTTGCCAGTCTTCTAAGCTGAATGTCAAGCTGCTGCCACTCCCAGTCCTGAAGCTTCACACCTCCCTTGATCTTGTCCGCACTGAGCTTTGTCTCAGACACCATCATACGGTTTGCGAGCTGCTTTGCGGGCATCTCAAGAGAGAAAATCGCTACCGGCATATTGAAATCCACTGCAGCATTGCGGGCTACATTGACCACAAAGGCAGTCTTTCCGACAGAAGGTCGTGCTGCAAGGATAATAAGGTCAGAGGCCTGCCAGCCGAGCGTAATCTTATCGATTGAAGGGAAGCCTGAAGGTACTCCGCTGAGTCCGTCCGAATCCTGACGCTTCTGAAGGTCTTCCAACGCATCGTTGATTACCTTTCCGATTTCCTGCACATCCTTCTTGACATTGTTCTGGATGGCAGCAAAAAGCTTGGTCTGAGCCGTATCTATCAGATCATCGACATTCACAGACTCGTCATATGATGTCTTGAGAATGTCATAAGAAGCGGTAATAAGCTCTCTCTGAATGCATTTCTGCTTCAGAATACGGATATAGTATTCGATGTGGGCGGCTGCTCCGATCTTCTGTGACAGCTGCGCAAGCGTGATGGTACCTCCGATTGCCTCAAGATTACCCTGAGCCTTCAGCTTCTGGGATACAGACAAAAGATCCAAGGCGATGTGTTCATTGTTAAGAGAACTCATCGCCTCAAATATCATTCTGTGTCTTTCGCTATAGAAGCAGCTCGGAGAAAGCTCATCCATTGCTTCATCGACACAATTCGGCTCGATCAGGAGGGCTCCGAGGACAGCCTCTTCCACGTCAAGAGCTTGAGGCGGTCTGTTACCCATCTCAAGCCCAAGCGTATCAAGATTGACCGACGGATTCTTCTTCCTGACAGAGGTTCTTCTTTTTCCCTCCTCAGCCATCGGATCTGTTATTCAAAGTCTGGATTTACAAGAATCCTTCCGCAATACTCGCAGATGATCATCTTCTTATTGGCAGCGATGTCGATAAGTCTCTGAGGTGCGATGGTGTTGAAGCAACCGCCGCAAGCATTACCATTGAAAACAGAAACCACTGCAAGACGGTTGTTGCAGCTATGTCTGATGTGCTCGTACGCACTCATTGTTCTTTCATCGATCTTCGCAGCACAAGTTTCTCTTTCAGCAAGAAGTCTCTCCTCTTCCTTCGAAGTAGCTTCTACAATTGTTGCGAGCTCCTGCTTCTTTGCCTTGAGGTCCTCCGCTCTAACAGCGGCCTTCTCCTTCACCACCTCAAGCTCCTGCTTCTTGGCAAGAATACGCTCCTTTGCTTCTGAAATATGCTTCTCGGCAATCTGTCTGAGAAGGTGCTGATTCTCAATCTCCTTGTTAAGAGAGTCATACTCACGGCTGTTTGCCACATTCTCGAGCTGTGACTTGTACTTCTCGATCTGAGCGTCACACTCTGTGATGCCAAGCTTGTTCTCTGTTATGAACTTGCCGTATTCATCTACCATCTCCGAAATGCGGGCAGCCTTTGCCTTAAGGTCAGCAATTTCTGTCTCAAGAGCCTCTACTTCCATAGGGAGCTCACCTCTGAGCTGGAGGATCTTGTCGATCGCTGTGTCTGCCTGCTGGAGAGCATAAAGTGTCTGAAGCTTCTCGCCTACGCTGATGTCAGAATCCGCGAAGCTCTTCTGAATGGACACGAAGGTCTCTCTCTGGTCAATCGGAGTTTCGATTTTCTTTGTCTTTTTAGCCATATCGCTTAAAAATAAAATATCG